>JBBTYY010000001.1:0-4879 GCA_038061615.1 Patescibacteria group bacterium
TTAGATACCAAAATTTATACCACAGATTTTAACTTTAGGGGCATTGTAATTCCAAAAGGAAAACATATAGTTGTATTTAAAAATTCCTTATTATGAATATCAGTATCGTTATCCCAAACTACAATGGAGAAGAACTTCTTAGAAAAAATCTTCCAAAGCTTATAGAAGCGGTCTGCAATTACAAAGATATCGAAATTATCATAGTAGATGATGGATCGACTGATGATTCGATAAATATAATTCAGAATTCAAAATTCAAAGTCCAGAATCGCAATTTAAAATTAAGAGTTATTAAAAATAAAACAAATTTAGGATTTTCATCAACTGTTAATAAAGGAGCAAAAGAAGCAAAGGGAGATATTTTAGTTTTGCTAAACACTGATGTTGTGCCGGAAAAAGATTTTTTAAAGCCGTTAATGGAGCATTTCAATGATGAGTCGGTTTTTGCTGTGGGGTGTATGGATAAAAGTATTGAAAATGGAAAGACTGTTCTGAGAGGAAGGGGGATAGGAAAATGGAAAAAGGGTTTTTTAGTTCATAAGAGAGGAGAAATAAATAAGACAAATACTCTCTGGGTTGGTGGAGGAAGCGGTGCGTTTAGAAAATTGATCTGGGATAAGCTTGGAGGATTAAACCAAATCTACAACCCCTTCTATTGGGAAGACATAGATCTTTCCTATAGAGCGCTAAAGTCAGGATATAAAGTTTTGTTTGAGCCAAAAAGTATTGTTTACCACGAGCACGAAAAAGGCGCAATAAGAAAGAAGTTTTCTCCTTTCAAAATAAAAACAATAGCATACAGAAATCAGTTTATTTTTGTCTGGGAAAATGCAACAGATATTAGTCTTCAATTTTTACATGTTTTTTGGCTACCATATCATTTTTTAAAGGCTCTTATTCGGCTGGATGCCCCATTCTTTATTGGTTTTTTTAAGGCTTTTATTTTGCTTCCAAAAATTATACAATCTAGCTTCAAAGCACAAAAACTTTTTATTAAAAGCGATAGGGAAGTAATTAAAGAATTTTTCAAATGATCCTTCGATACTTCGGTTGAACTCAGTATCGTACTGAGCTTGCCGAACGTACGACTTCGCTCAGGATCATAGTGAGTTAATCGAATCTATGAAATTATCAATTATCATTCCGGTCTTCAATGAAGAGAAGACGATACTAAAACTTCTTGAAAAAGTCGAAAAAGTTGAAATTCCAAATGTTGAAAAAGAAATTATTGTCGTCGATGATGGATCCACCGACGCAACAGCGTCGGAAATCTCAAATCTCAAATCTCAAATCTCAAATCTGAAGATTTTTTTTCACAAAAAAAATATGGGGAAGGGCGCGGCAGTATCAACAGGAATTAAAAATGCAACAGGGGATTACATAATCATTCAGGATGCGGATTTAGAGTATCTGCCTTTGCAGATTAGGGATCTTGTAAAACCAATACAGGAGGGGAAGGCAAAAGTCGTGTACGGTACAAGACTTAATAGACTCCCTAATTTAAAAAGAGATGAAAAAAGCAGTCTGTTTCTCCTGCATTATTTTGGAAATAGGTTCTTAAGTTTAATTACCAGTATTCTTTATGGTCAGTGGATTACCGATATGGAAACATGTTATAAACTTTTTCCTAAAAAAGCCGTAGAGGGCATGAAACTTTCTGCAAAAAGATTTGATTTTGAGCCCGAAATAACGGCAAAATTATTAAAAAAGGGATATAAGATACTTGAAGTCCCCATCACTACAAAACCAAGAGGATACGATGAAGGAAAAAAATTGCATGCAGTCAAAGATGGAACAATTGCCCTCTTGACACTTTTAAAATATAAATTTATAGATTGATCTATGAAAAAAATTAGATTGCTCCTAGGATCGCATTGGTTTGTAATATGTTTACTTTCTATACTCACTATTGCAACAATCCTTCGCTTCTATAATTACGAAAACAGATGGGGATTGGCTTATGATCAGGCGCATGATGCTATTATTGCAAGATATGCCTTGGAAAACCATAAAATTCCTCTTGTTGGTCCATTTTCTTCTGCTGGTCCCTTTCAAACAGGAGGAGAATGGTATTGGTTTATTATGGCGGCAACTGTTTTTTACCCAAATGCAATAATAACGCCCTGGGTAGTATTAACACTTCTTCATGCTCTTTTCGTTTTATTAATTATTCTTGTTGGTAAAGAGCTAGTAAACGAAAAATTTGGATTAATAGTAGGTCTTTTAGCTACGGTTTCCACAGCGCAAATCGCTCAAGCAACTAATCTAACTAACCAATCACCTTTGGCTATTATTGCATTATTTGCGATTTGGACGATGATTAGTTATGTTAAAACAAAGAAACTTAAGTATTTATTTCTTTTGGCGTTATTTGTAAGTCTCGCGTCTACTATACACTTGCAAGGCTTAGCCCTTATTATTCTTGTGCCAATAACAATTATTTTTACAAGACCCCCTCTTATAAAAGGAATAATTGTATTACTGCTTGGGATTTTTATTCCATTGATTCCACTTATCTTGTTTGATATACAGAATAATTTTGTAAATAGTCATAGCATGTTAAAGTATTATCTTTACGATCAATATAAAATTTCACTTGACGTGCTTGGGAGAAGATGGCTTACATTTATTGGCATTTTTTTGCCAAATTCATGGTCGCATATTATTGGAGGAAACCTAATATTGGGATATATAGTAATGATATTATCAGGTTTTGCTATAGCCTACAATTTTTTAAAGAGCCAATTATCTAAAGAATGGTATATTTTAGTAATAAGCTTTTTGGGCATGTTAGTTCTTGTGCGCTATACTCGCACGCCGATATTTGATAGTTTTATTGTCTTTTTGCATCCGTTTATACTTTTATTTACAGCGCTAGCAATTTTTTCTATCTATAAAAAGAATGTTGCTATTGGACTATCATTTATGTTTCTCATCGTAATAGGTAGTCTCTTAAAAGACATAAGAGAGATAAAATTGGCTACAAATCACGTTGCTCCTTGGAGCATGGAGCAAAAAAAAGCAATAATTAAAAATTTCTCAAATCACAAATTCGCAATTTACGATTTTAAAAATAAAACAGGCGGGGCAAGCTTGCCTTTAGTGCTTTTTCTCAATGTAGATAAAAAAATTGATGATGGGGGAATAAAGCTTGGAGTAGTAATCTCTACGAGCGGAGCGCAATTCAAATACCCGATTGTTTTTGGAGATAAAGAGGGATATAAAATTCTGAATTTAAATAATTCAAATAACACACAACTTAGAAATGAAGGATGGATATTTATAAATCCAAGTCAAGTATATAAATCTACTGAGGAGTGGTATTCTAGAAGTTTATAGCACTTATGAAAAATTTTTTACAAAAAAACTCAATCCTTTTACTTATATTATTACTGGCCATTCTCTCACGGGGATTTAAGCTAGGTGAAATTCCGGGAAGTCTTAATCCCGATGAGACATCTCTTGGTTATACATCCTTTTCCATCTTGAAAACCGGAACAGATGAGCATGGTAAATTTCTTCCTCTGTCGCTTCAGTCTTTCGGAGATTGGAAATTGCCGGTTTATTCGTATATCGGAGTTATCCCGGTAGCATTGTTCGGTCTCAATGAATTTTCTGTTCGATTTACAAGTATGATGGCAGGGGTTATTGCAGTTTTGTTAATATATTTTATTAGCTTAAAGCTTTTTAATAAAAATGGTATTGCTTTAATTTCCGCATTATTTCTCTCTGTTTCTCCCTGGAGTATCTATTTTTCGCGTGCAGCATATGAAGTCAATGTAGCAACAACAATCTTTCTAGGTGGTTTTCTTGCGTTACTGCACTATTTTCAAAAGAAAAGTGCAAGATATCTTTTTTTAAGCTTTGTTCTTTTTGGGGCAACAATGTTTACCCAGCATAACTATATTGTATTTACACCGCTCTATGTATTTACAGTTTTATTTCTTTTTAGAAAAAATATTTTGTATAACCGTAGATGGTATGCAGCAATTGCTTTTTTTGCAATCTTAATCGCCGCTTCATATATGTCTATTACGGCAGGAGGAGGAAAAAAGGTATCAAATCTAAATATATTTAACGATAGAAACACTATTTATAACAGGGTAGAGAAATTGCGGGGCGATAATTCTCCCAAAAATAATTTTCTAGAACGAATATTTCATACAAAATACTCTGGGGGAGCATATCAATTTACTCTTAACTACCTTAATTCGTATTCACCTAATTTTCTTTTTGATAAGGGAGGGGAAAAACTTGTTCACAATATTGGAGATTTCGGGTACTTTTATATACTTGATGCATTTTTTGTCATTATTGGTCTGGCATTTCTTTTGTGGAATAAAGAAAAGAAGCCGTTATTGTTTCTTGTGCCATGGTTGCTTATTGCGCCCATCCCGTCTGCTATAACACGAGAGTTAAGCGGGACCAGATTATTTACCATGGTCCCCTTATTTATGCTGATAGCGTCTTATGGTGCATACAAAATGGCTACCATATGGAAGGAAGGTAAATTAAGATATGCTGCTTGTGGGATTTTTGTATTGCTTTTTATCGGAATCGTTGTATATTTTCTTGAATATTATTTTGTGCATTTTAATCATCAGAGAATTCGTTTTTGGCACTATGGATACCGTGAAGCTGTAAAGTTAACTTATAAATATCCCACATACAATGTGGTAATGCGAGGACCCGAAAACTTCCCTTATATTTATTTTTTATTTTATGGGAAATATGATCCTTCTATATTCAGAAAAGAAGTGACTTACTATCCTCCTACATCTGAGGGTTTTTATTTTGTAAAGAGTTTTGGGAGATATCAATTTGTAGATAAAATCGATTATTCTAATCTTGCTTCAAAGTCAATATATATTGATGATAC
>JBBTYY010000002.1:0-3876 GCA_038061615.1 Patescibacteria group bacterium
ATAGCGCAAACTCCATCGGTATCGAAAGAAATAAAAGTAAAACAGTTCGCACAAAGATATGACCCTAATTTTTTACAATTAACACACTGCTTTGGAAAAACAAGATCCAAAATGTTCACAATATCAGTGTAGCAAAAGAAAGAAAGTAAGTGATATAATAGAGATCAATTGCTGGATTGCTAAATCGTTCAATTGTTTTGAAATTAAAATTTTGAATTTTGAATTTATTTAGGATTTAGCATTTCGGATTTAGAATTTAATTTTGGAGAGGTCGCATAGTTTGGTCCATTGCGGGAGTTTGCTAAATTCCTGAGCCGCAAGGCTCGCGTGGGTTCGAATCCCACCCTCTCCGCCCTTCGGCAAGCTCAGGACGTCGTTACTGAGATTATTGAAGCAAATGTGTAGGGGTTGGGATGAGAAGTTTATGGTGAGCGAAGTCGAACCAAATCCCACCCTCTCCGCAGCGTAAGAAATTGCATTGCAATTTCAACGCTGCTGGGACGTTGAAATTTTCTGAAGAAAATTTCTTTCGTCCCGCCTCTATATGTTCTGCTATGTTTATATTTGAAAAAATAAAACATTACTATGAAAAGAGTTAAGGAAGCACTGCATGAAGATTATCTTCGTTCACTTCTGTTTGGACTTCAGGATGGCATAGTCTCAACAACAGGGGTGGTTATCGGAATCTCAACCGGAGTCAGCGATAAAGCAATTATAGTTTTAGTCGCACTGGTCGCAGTAACGGTTGAAGCGTCGTCAATGGCTGCAGGTCAGTATTCAAGCGAAAAAGCAGTACATCAGATGGATAAAAACGGAAGACATACAGACAGTCTGTATATCGGGGCGCTTATAATGTTTATTGCGTATCTGATAGGAGGAGCTTTTTCCATCGTGCCAATATTGGCCTTTGACCAACCCATTGCAAAGATATTTGCTGTTGCGTCAGCATTTACAGGACTTTTCATTATCGGGTATCTGAGAGGGTATCTAGTCGAGCATAAACCGCTTCGAAGCGCAATTGAGCTATTCATTATTGGAGCTATTGCAACCACTGTTGGCATAATTGTTGGATATCTATTTAAGATATAAAGAATAGTTATGGCAATAATCTATGAGTTTAACTATAATACTAAACGCTAATTACTATTCATGTTTTTGGAGAGGTGTCCGAGTGGCTTAAGGAGATAGTCTTGAAAACTATTGTTGCCGTAAGGTAATCGTGGGTTCGAATCCCACCCTCTCCGCACAGTTAACTAACATTAAGATAAGGAGGTGATAATTATGCCTGAATATTTAGAACAATTAGGTCCAGATGAAAAGTTAGACCCATCAAAAATACTTGGTTTAGAGGAGTATGCTGATTGGGATAAGGAGAGAGTTACAGCCGACGGTAGAGCCAAAAGAGCTTTAGGAATAGCCATGCAGAGCGGAGGCGTTGACGGGGATCATCACAAAGCTTGGGTAATTGACCAGATGGTCAGAGCATTAACAGGTTCTCCTGTTGCTTATTTCAGAAATAATAGTGCGGTTGGTGAGCCAATTATAGTTGCAGGGTTAGGTGAATCTGATGAATATCGGAAATTTGTAAATGAGCATAACGACGGAGAACATGGTCATGATACCTATAGTTGGGATGAAGGTATAGCGCCATAATAAGTTCCAACATAGTCAACCAGGCACCGCAACATACAAAATCGAAGATTTTTACGTTGCTGTAGCATTTAATTTCTAAGGAATTATTATGCTTAACCCGGAATAAAATCTATGAAAGTTGTTGAAAAAAAAATCAGTATTCGGGAAATTAAAGAGATGGCCAAAAGAATGTTTGGTATTTTAGTCAAGGCAGTTATTGATATTGAAAAAGAAATAATGGTAATCGACGCCGAACTGCATGCTGACGAGGAACAATATTTATTGCAGCGCGGATCTAAGCAGGAAAATTTATGGGGTGTTAATTTCTATCCAGAAAAAGACGGCGATGATTTTATCCAGTTCGATTCAATGATCAATCTTAAACCATCACAAGGCAATTACTCTCGTGGCATTGACGATCCAGAAATTCAAAAAAAAATAATTCAAATCATTAATAAATTAGTTCAAAGATGAATCTTGTCTATCATAAAAATCTATCCAAAAAGCGTTGGTTTAATATGAAACTTGTAGAACAAATGGCTAATATCGGCAGTGAAGTTGAGCGGACTATAATCTGGAAGAATAAAGGCGATAAGCAATATCAGAAGTTGGCATTCGAGCGGGCATTGGAGCTGATTGATCTAACTCTAAAAGACCCAAAAAACCGCATGCGGCTTAAAGAACTATGCCGTATGCGGGAGGTGCTGGTTGATTGGTATTTTGACAATCTCTATCGTTCCACCGATAGCTCTTTAAAAAAATACTTTTACGCCTTCAATTACGCTGCCAGAATCTAGTTTTATTTATCATTGACTTAACCCGAATAATCATATAAATTAAAACTATGCCTGCCAAAGAACCAAAGGAAAAATTTTTGCCAAAAGAACCCACCGATTTACCAAAAGAGCAGTTAGACCTTCCAAAAGAACCATTAGACCTTCCCTCCCCCGATCCTTCGGAGTCTTATCCGGGAGAAGTAAAGACTCTTTTATCATGGACTTCCCCGGGAAGACCTTTTAGAAAAAGAGGGAAACAATATTATTTAACGAGTCTTCTTATAATGCTTTTGGTGGAAGTAATTTTATTTCTCTTTTCCCAATATTTACTCATGCTGGTTGTTGCCTCGCTTGTTTTTGTGGCATTTGCCCTTAACACTGTTCCGCCTCATAACTTTCATTATAGGATAAGTACAGAGGGGGTAACAATTGAAGATCATTTCTTCTTATGGCAGGAACTATACGATTTTTATTTTAGAAAAATTGAGGGGATAGAGGTTCTACACATAAGGACACACTCTTTTATTCCCGGAGAGCTAACGCTTACTTTAGGAGATATTGATAAAGAGCACGTAAAAAGAGTTCTTCTCCCCTTTCTGCCCTATAGAGAGGTAATTAAATCTACTTTTATGGAAAAATCAGGCGACTGGCTTTCCAAAAATTTTCCTCTTGAAAATACAAAAGTTGCTTCGTAACCCTGTTTGAGATAAAATAATTGAAGTCAAAATTGTTCTCGTAGCTTAATGGATAAACCTGCCCGCCGCGTTTGCACCTGTAGCTCAAAGGACAGAGCGCGAGATTGCGGATCTTGAGGCTGGAGGTTCGATTCCTCTCAGGTGCGCAGCTTTGGCAGGCGGGGCATTGGATTGCGGATCCAAGGATTGAGGGTTCGACTCCCTCCGAGGACGCAACGTACAAAATCAAAGATTTTTACGTTGCTTTTTGGAACGTTTAATCAACAGATTATTACGTTTCCTGAAACGTAAAATTAGAAATTTGTACGTCTAGCAATATGTATTATGTCTATATCTTAAGAAGTGAGAAAGATGGAAGTTTGTATATCGGATATACTAACGATTTAAAGAAAAGAATTTTAGAACACAACAATGGTTTATCTTTATCAACAAAATATAAAAGACCTTATAAATTAATCTTTTACGAAGCGTTTATTAATAGGGTAGACGCAAAACATCGAGAGACTTATTTCAAAAGTGGTTGGGGATTTAGAAGTATTAAGAAATTATTAAAAAGATCATTGTAATTTGGAGGGTTGGCCGAGCGGCTTAAGGCGCGAGTTTCGAAAACTCGTGGGGAGAAATCCCCTCACAGGTTCGAATCCTGTACCCTCCGCCCTTCGACAAGCTCAGGACTGAGACGTAAAATTGCACAGTAATTTGTACGTCTCGCAAATATTATCCAGTAGGGGATCCTAACGGAGGCGCTGCTGTTTTACCTCCCTCTATTACAG
>JBBTYY010000003.1:0-9283 GCA_038061615.1 Patescibacteria group bacterium
AAGTATATTTTTGTCTCCGGAGGTGTCATATCAGGAATAGGAAAAGGGACAACAGTTGCCTCCATTGCTTTTCTTCTTAAATCCGCAGGATATAGAGTTGCTCCAATTAAATTCGAAAATTATCTAAACGTAGATGCCGGCACAATAAACCCCATTGAGCATGGTGATCCCTTTTTATGCGAAGACGGAACAGAAACCGATATGGATATAGGAAGCTATGAAAAATTTTTGCACGAAGACATGGGACGAGATAATTTTGTGACAATGGGACTTATATATAAAACGGTAATCGACAAAGAACGAAGGTTTGAATATAACGGTGAAGATGTAGAGGCAATACCTTACATAACCGATGAAATAATAAAAAGATTAGAGAATCTTGTAAAAAAGAAAAACGCCCAAATAATCATAATCGAACTTGGCGGAACGGCAGGGGAGTATCAAAATGTTTTATATTACGAAGCATCAAGAATTCTTACTTTAAAAAAACCTGGGGATGTAATCCATATCCACGTAAGCTACGTTCCGACCCCTTCTCATTTGGGAGAGCCAAAAACAAAACCTACTCAACTGTCTGTTAGAATGCTCAACTCAATGGGAATTCAGCCGGACTTCATAGTAACCCGCTCGGAGAAATTTCTTGACCAGAGACGAAAAGACAGGTTTGCTCTTTTTTGTAACATGCAAAAAGAAGACATTATATCAAGCCCGGATCTCTCTACGATTTATGAAATCCCGATAGTATTAAATTCACAAGGGCTAGATAAAAAAATAATGCAAAAACTCGGATTGCCTTTGAGAAAACCAAAACTTAAAGAATGGGAAAGTCTTCTTAAGAAAGTGAAATCAAAAAAGAAGAAAACAATTGAAATCGCTATTATAGGAAAATATTTTGGAACAGGAGACTATCAGCTAAAAGATTCTTATGCGGCTCTATTTGATGCAATAGATCATGCCTCATGGGAAGTGGGCGTAAATATTAAAACAAAATGGATAGATGCGGAGAAAGTCGAGAGAGAAGGCGAAGAGATTATAGATAAACCGGATGGAATAATAGTACCGATCGGCTGGGGGAAAAGAGGAGCAGAAGGTATGATAAAGACGGCAAGTTTTGCAAGACGAAATAAAATTCCATATTTAGGCTTATGCTTTGGAATGCAGCTTGCCGCAGTTTCTTATGCAAGAGATGTGCTGGGATTTAAAAAAGCAAACACGACCGAGAATGATCCTCATACGAGATGCCCCGTTATTCACTTAATGCCTAAGCAAAAGGAATTCATGGATAAAAGGGCGTATGGAGGAACAATGAGACTTGGAGGGTGGGATGCTATTGTTAAAAAAGGTACAGTTGCTTATGGAATTTATGACAAGCGCAACGGATTTATAGATAAGTCTAAAGCTTTAACTTCGGAAAGACACAGACATAGATATGAGCTTAACGACAAATATACCAAAGACTTTGAAAAAAAAGGTCTTGTTATAAGCGCACGATCGGTTGTCGAAAATCTTGCAGAAATTATTGAACTTCCAAAAGATAAGCACCCATTTTATCTCGCAACACAAGGACATCCTGAATATAAAAGCCGGCCGCTTACTCCTCATCCAATTTTTCTAAGCTTTATTGAGGCCTGTGCAAATAAGTAATTTTAGGATATAATATCATCTCATGAAACCAATAAATTTTAAACCGGGCGATACCGTTGCGGTTCATCAAAAAATACAGGAGGACTCAAAGACCAGAACTCAGGTCTTTGAGGGTATTGTTTTAGGAATAAAAGGCAGAGGAGAAAATAAAACTTTTACGGTTAGGAAAGTCGTCGGAGATATTGCGGTTGAGCGCATATGGCCTATAGAATCTCCAAGTATTCAAAAAATTGATGTAAAAGCTCACTCAAGGAAAAAAATAAGACGGGCAAAGCTTTACTATCTTCGCAAATCAGTTAAATGAAAATTGCAAATCCAATTGCAAGAATTGGTGAAGAGGAAGCCACAAGTTTTCTTCGAAAAAAAGGTTACAAAATAATTGAAAGAAATTTTAGAAAAGGGTATGGGGAAATAGATATAATTGCTCTGAAGAACGAAATACTGGTTTTTGTTGAAGTTAAAACAAGAATTTCAATTAATTTTGGTACGCCTTTTGAGGCGATAACCCCCTGGAAGTTAAAATCTCTGGTAAAAACTGCTCAATTCTACAAGAGTCTTCACCCCGCATTGCCCCAGTCTCTGAGAATAGACGCCGTTTCCGTAAAATTGTCAAATGACAACAGTGTTGAGAAGATAGAGCTTTTGGAAAATATAAGCGGATTTTAGTTATTTTTTAGTTCCCGTATTTTATCTCGCAGCAAAACGGCAGTTTCAAAATCCAGTTCCAAAGCGGCTTTTTTCATTTGCGTCCCGAGTTTTTTGATTAGCATTTCTCTCTGGTCGGGTAAAAGTACCTCTTTTTTATTTAAATAAAGAAGTAAATCAATCGTTTTTTCTTTTTCCTCCTCCTTTGCTACAAGCTTTTTCTTTATTTCTTTTTCTATGCTTTTTGGAGTAATCCCATGTTTTCTATTGTATATAAGCTGGTACTTTCTTCTCCTTTCAACTTCTTTAATTGCTCCATCCATTGAGCCTGTTATATTGTCTGCGTATAGAATCACCTCTGAGTCTATGTGTCTTGCAGCTCGTCCCATTGTCTGAATTAGAGAAGTCTTGCTTCGCAGGAATCCTTCTTTGTCAGCATCAAGAATAACAACAAGAGAAACTTCGGGCAGATCAAGCCCTTCCCGGAGTAAATTAATTCCCACAATCACGTCATATTCTCCCAATCTTAATTTGTCTAACACATCTTGTCTTTCTAAAGTCGCGATATCTGAGTGTAAATACGATACTTTTATTCCTTTTTCTTCAAGATAAGAAGAGAGATCCTCCGCCATTCTTTTCGTAAGTGTTGTAACAAGAACTCGTTGCTTCTTGAGCGACCTTTTTGTAATTTCTTTTATTAGATCGTCTATTTGATTTTTTGTTGATTTAATTTTTATTTTGGGATCGAGCAATCCTGTTGGTCTAATTAATTGCTGCGCGACTCCGTTTTTATACTCGTTTGCCAGCGACAGCTCGTAATCATTTGGGGTTGCGCTTACATAAATTGACTGGGGGATTCTTGACATAAATTCGTCGTATTTTAAGGGCCGATTATCAAGAGCCGATGGGAGTCTAAATCCGTAATCTATCAGCACCTCTTTTCTCGCCCGATCGCCGTTATACATACCTCGTATTTGAGGAAGCGTAATGTGTGATTCGTCAATAAGACATAACCAATTCTTATTAACCGCTTCTTTAAAATAATCAAGAAGAGTATATGGAGCCTCTCCAGGTTTTCTTCCGTCGAAATATCGGGAATAGTTTTCGATTCCGTTTACATACCCTACTTCTCTTATCATCTGCAAGTCAAAATTTGTCCGCTGAGCCAACCGTTGAGCTTCCAGTAGCCTGTTGTTATTTTTAAGCTCACTGACTCTTAAACTTGTGTCTTTTCTAATTTTTTTGAAAACATCGTTATAAGTTCTTGGGTCTGTCATGTAATGTTTTGCAGGGTAAATTACCGTTCCTTCCAGGGAAATTACCTTATTGCCGGTTAGAGGATCGAATTCTATAAGGTCTTTGATTATATTATTTTCCATTTCTATTCTTATTCCAAAATCTGAATAAGCCGGAAAAACATCTACGGTTTCGCCTCTTGCCCGATACGTTCCTCTTTTAAAACCGTATTCGTCTCTATCGTATTGAAGATCAGATAATCTTAGCATTACACTTTTCCTGCCGATTTTCATTCCCTTCCTAAGCTCCAAAATAAATTTTCCATATTCAACAGGAGATCCTAAATTATAGATACAGGAAACAGAAGCAACTACAATAACGTCTTTTCTGGTAAGTAAATTTGCTGTTGCGGAAAGTCTTAGTTTATCTATCTCTTCATTGATTTCCGTTTCCTTTTCTATGTAAGTATCGCTTTGGGGGATATAGGCTTCGGGTTGATAATAATCATAATAGGAAACAAAATAACAGACTGCGTTATGCGGAAAAAAATCTCTAAATTCCTGGTAAAGCTGCGCAGCTAAAGTTTTGTTGTGAGAAATTACCAGAGTTGGTTTTTGAACTTTTTCTATTACGTTTGCAAGCGTGAAAGTCTTTCCGCTTCCCGTTACGCCAAGAAGAACTTGGTGCCTTATATCATCGAGAACATTTTTTGTTAACTTATTTATTGCTTGCGGCTGATCTCCCGTAGGCTTAAACTTAGATACGAGTTTAAATTTCATAACTTTAAATATTCTACCACAATTAACTACATCTGAGACGGTTTGCATATCTTTGCCATATTGACATTGTTCTACCTTTTTTCGTATAAAATACTAGTATATAAAATACATATGGCTGGAGTCATCTACAGAAAGGAAAGAGAACTTCTGGAATACCTTGCGCATTTTCAGGCGCAGTATGGATATTCTCCAACATTAGCGGAACTGGCTAAGGCAACAAACCATCGCAGTAAATCAACTATCCACGCGCTTATAAGGTCATTGGTGGAAAAAGGATATATTCAAAAAGTAGAGGGAAACACGAGAGTTCTTAAAATTATAGAAGATAAGGTGAGAATGTCGTTTAGAGGCGTTGCCCCGTCAATGGAAGTTCCGTTGATGGGTTATATAGCGGCAGGCAAGCCTTTAGAACCTCATTCTGATCCAAACGCCACGTTTCAGGTATCTGCTTCTATGATTTCGGGAAAACAGGCCTCCTATGTTCTTCAGGTAAAAGGAAGCTCTCTTATAGAAGATGGGATCTTGGATGGCGACTATGTAGTAATCGAAAAAGTCGCTGATATTTCAAATGGAGATATCGTTGTGGCAATCGTAGACGATAATTTGGCAACTCTTAAGAAATATTATAATGAAAATGGAAGAGTTATTCTAAAACCTGCAAATTCAGAAATGGAACCGATTTACCCAAATTCGCTAACGGTTCAGGGCAAGGTGGTAGGAGTCATAAGAAAATTTTAATTTGTGATTCAGATATAAAATTACAAACATCTGTGGCTAACTTGTACGTTGTAGCAACACCGATCGGGAATTTACAAGACATTAGTTTAAGAGCTATTGATACCTTAGGCTTGGTAGATTTTATTTTGTGCGAAGATACGAGAAAAACAGCTATTCTTCTTAGATCAATTGCAAAGAAATTCCCCGGATTTAAAAATCAAGCAAAGCTTGTTTCCTATTACGAAGAAAATGAACTTAAAAGAATTCCTGAAGCAATAGACTTACTTAAAAAAGATTTTAACTTTGCTTTAGTTTCGGATGCCGGAACTCCGACCATTTCCGATCCGGGATTTAAATTAGTTAGAGAATGCATTAAGGAGGGAATTAGGGTGGAAGCAATTCCCGGAGCATCGTCTGTTGTAGCGGCCTTAGTTATTTCCGGACTTCCAACCGATAAGTTTATGTTTATTGGCTTTCTTCCGAAAAAACCCGGCCACAGAACTGATTTATTTAAAAATATTAGAATTGCAGTGGACGCTGTTAAACAAACGGTAATATTTTTTGAATCACCATTTAGAGTTGTTCAGATGCTAAGAGAATTGCAAGAAATCTTCGGAGATATAGATATCGTTATTGCCAGAGAATTAACAAAGATTTATGAGGAAATAAGAAAAGAAAAAATATCCGAAGCAATATTACATTTTAATAAAAACAAACCAAGGGGAGAATTTGTAGTACTTTTCCATCTATAGCGATTTAATCTCTTTTTCAATCGCTAATAATCTATTGTATTTAGCAACCCGTTCGCCTCTTACAGGTGCTCCAAATTTTACGTAATCCGCAGATACCGCAACAGCGAAATCGGCTATAAAATCATCGTTTGTTTCCCCGCTTCGGTGTGAAACAATAATCTTAATTCCTGCTTGTCTTGCAACCTCAACAACAGCTATTGCCTCAATTACCGTTCCTATTTGATTTGGTTTAATTATGATTCCTGTTATAGTTTTTTTATCAAGAGCCATCTGGAGTCTATAGGGATTTGTAGCTGTTAAATCGTCTCCGACTATTAAGGTCTGCTGGGATATGGACGAATATATTTCTGACCAGCCGTTCCAGTCGTCTTGCGCTAAAGGATCTTCCAGATAAAGAAGATGGAATTCCTTATTTAACTCTTCGTAATATTCAATCAATGCATCTGAGGATAAAGGCATAGTTTTATCTTTAATGTGATATTTTCCTTCCTGAAAAAAGCTTGTAGCAGCAGCGTCTAGCCCCAAAAATACATCGAACCCGTATCTAAACGAGGTTGCCTCAATTGCTTGTTTTAAAAGATCCAAACCGTCTTTATTTGTTTGAAGCTTTGGGGCAAATCCGCCTTCATCTCCAACAAGGGTAACAAAATTATTTTGCTCCATGATTTTCCTTAAGGAATTATATAAAACAATTGCCATATCAAGAGATTCGCTGTATGTTTTTGATGAGGCCGGTATAACCATATATTCCTGAAAATTCGTATTATCTCCCGCATGTTTTCCGCCGTTTAAAATATTAAAAAGGGGAGTGGGAATTCTAACAACAGTGTTCTCCTTGTTAATAAACTCTCGTAAATACAAAAAAGTGGGCAATAATGCACTTTTTGAGGCGGCTTTTGCAACTGCCATGGATACGGAAAGCATGGCATTTGAACCGAGTCTGCCTTTATTTTGCGTACCGTCCAGCTCAATCATTTTCTTGTCAATTTCATGCTGTTTCGCAGCATCCATACCGAGAATAGCGGGAGCGATGATCTCTTCTATGTTGGAGATCGGTTTTAAAACGCCTTTGCCTTGAAAATGTTTATCATCCCGGTCTCTTAGTTCGCTGGCTTCGTAACTGCCTACAGATGTACCTGTAGGCGTAGATGCAGTGCCGGCTTTACCGTCGTTTAAAATAACTGTTGTTTCAACCGTAGGCAAGCCTTTTGAATTAAGTATTTCCCGGGCGATTATTTGTTTTATTTTAGCCATAATTTAACCAATTATCTTTTTTTCCGTGTCAAAAATCAATTTTCTCGTGCTGTCAACTGCGTCCGGAGATATGGAGACACTTGTTACTCCCCAGGAAACTAATTTTTCAACAAGCGCCGGATATGTTGATACTGCCTGCCCGCAAATAGAAGCTGTAATTCCGTTTTTGTGGGCGGTTTTTATAACGCGTTCAAAAGCCCACATAACAGCAGGATTAAGTTCGCTAAATTCCGATGCAACTTCATCGTTATCCCGGTCTGTACCTAAAAGCAGCATTGTAAGATCGTTGGAACCAATTGAGACTCCGTCAATACCTGCTTTAATAAAATCTTCAAGCAATATTACATTAGACGGAATCTCTACCATCATCCAGAGTTTAAAAGTAGGGGAGCGCTGCAGCCCTGAAATATTAATAATCTTCTTAACTTCCTCAAGTTCCCTGACCGTTCTTACAAAAGGAAGCATCAGCCATAAATTTCTGTATCCCTTTTTATTTCTAACAATCTTGATTGCTTCAAGCTCCAATTCGAATACTTCGGGATCATGAATATACCGATATACTCCTCTATAGCCTAGCATCGGATTCGGTTCTTCCGGCTCAAAGTCTTTGCCGCCAATCAACGATCTGTATTCGTTTGTTTTAAAATCAGAAGCTCTGTAAACAACCGGTCTTGGATTAAAAGGCTTACAAAACATCTCTAAATCAGAAGCTAGCTTTTCGATAAATAGTTGTTTTTTTCCTTCTCTAATTAATTTCTTAGGATGAACACCAATACCGGCCATCATAAATTCTGCTCTTAAAAGTCCTACTCCATCCACATTTTCCTGTGCTATTTTTTCCGCCAGTTCCGGTTCTGCCAAGTTTACATAAACTTTAGTAGCGGTTTTTATGAAATCTTCGGGATTAATTACGTTTACGTTTACATTTGAAGTTAAATGCCCGCCTTTATAAATTTCACCTTTCGTTCCGTTTACGGTAACGACTTCGCCTTGTTTTAAAATTTTTGTTGCCCTTTCCGTACCAACAATTGCCGGAATTCCGAGTTCCCTTGAGACTATTGCGGCGTGTGAAGTTCTTCCACCGCTATCCGTAACAATGGCAACGGCTTTTTTCATTGCAGGGACATAATCAGGGTTAGTCTGTGGCGCAACTAAAACTTCTCCGGGCATTACTTTGCCTATTTCCTTAGCGCTTTTAATTATTCTTACCGGGCCCGCGGCTATTCCGGGACTTGCCGGATCGCCTTTTAATATCGGAGTTCTTGATGTATTGGCAATTTCGTCAGTTGCTTTTTTTGTTTGCTTTTTTTCATTGACGGTTGTAACTGCTCTTGTTTGGACAATGAAAAGTTTATTTTTTTCAATAGCCCATTCACTGTCTTGAGGAAAATAATAATGTTTTTCCAATCTTTCACCTAGCTTTGCCAGTCCGATTATTTCCTTGTCTGACAATTTTTGTTTTCCGCCTTGGGCTTTAGTAAGCTTAATCTCTTTATTTTTAGTACCAACTTTTTTAAGCATTTTTTTCTGCAATACCGACTTTTTAGAAATAATCGAAAAGTTCTTTTTTAATACTTCGTAGTGATCCGGGTTTTCTTCTCCCTGCACAATAAGCTCGCCTAATCCGTAAATTGCTTCAATTACAATTTTTGATTTATCGTTTGTAACAGGATCCAGTGTGAACATTATTCCTGATTTTTCAGATTCAACCATTTTTTGTACAACCAAGGCAATTCCTACTTTTAAATGGTCAAAATGCTGCTCGTGTCTGTAAAAAAGCGCCCGGGCATTAAAAAGTGAAGCCCACCCTTCTTTTATTTTTTCCAAAAGCACGGCTTCGCCTCTAACATTCAAAAATGTTTCCTGCTGTCCTGCAAATGAAGCATTTGCAAGGTCTTCGGCAGTTGCTGAAGATCTTACCGCGACCAGTGCGTCGTCAAAAACGGTTCCAAGCTTGCTGTAAGCCCTAAAAACGTCTCCAACCAGTTCTTTTGATAATCTGCCGTCAATTATCAGTTTTTTTATATGTGAAGAAGCCTGCGATAAAGAATCAGGTTTATCAAAATTCGCGCTTTCTAAAAGGTGCTTTATTTTTGTGGAAAAATCGTTTTCTCTTATAAAAGCGTAGTATGCGTGAGACGTTATAATGAAACCGTTGGGGACGGGAAATTTAGCTTTTGTCATTTCGCCTAAATTTGCGCCTTTTCCTCCGACTAACGCCACGTCGTCTTTATCTATTTCGGAAAACCACGCAAC
>JBBTYY010000004.1:0-7380 GCA_038061615.1 Patescibacteria group bacterium
CCCGCTTTAAGTGAAGATTCTGTACCTCTTATGAAATACTCAAAGCGAGTTTTACAAGAGTTATCTTTTCCGGAAATAGATCCAGTATCTGAGCATACAGCTTTTTGAATTACGCTTAAAGGACGCTAAAACGGCTGGGCAGGCCTCCCTTCTAAAAGATTTGCCATAATATTATGCCAGATAGGCGCTGCTCCTGTAATTCCTGAGACTAAACCGCTCATTGGTGTATTATCGTTATTTCCAACCCAAACAGCTACGGTATAGGAGGGAGTATATCCGATCGTCCAGTTATCTCTGAAATCATTTGTAGTCCCGGTCTTTACGGCAACAGGTAAATTGCCGATTCTAAGAGGAGAATTTGTTCCAAATGTCATAGCTCTTGCCTGATTGTCCGAAAGTATATCGGATATAATAAACGCAACTCCCTCGGGCAGAATTTTCTTTCCAAAAATCGGAGAAGGCGGTGGCTTATATTCTTCTAAAACTTTTCCCTTACTATCTATTACTTTTAAAATTGGATGAAGCGAAATTTTATAACCGCTGTTTGCAAAAACTCCGAAGGCAGTTGCCATATCAAGCATTGTTACCTCTCCTCCTCCAAGGGTTAAAGAAAGTCCGTATCGACTTTGATCATTAAATGTTGTTATACCCATTGCAGAGGCGGTTGCAATCATTGCCGGTATTCCATTTAGCTTTAGCATTTTAACTGCAGGAATATTTATAGAGTTTGCTAAGGCCTGTCTTACTTGAATAACCCCACGGAATTTTCCATCATAATTAACCGGACAGTAAGGTGGGCGTCCCGGGTTTGGGAAACAAACCCTCTGATCTATAAAAGGTGTTGCTGCTGTATAGCCGTTTAAAAGACCGAGCGCATAATTTATTGGTTTTATAGAAGAGCCCGGCTGCCGTTGCGCTAAAGTAACATTTACGTTTCCATCATTTGCCGTGTCAAAATAATCACGGCTTCCAACCATTGCTAAGATTTCTCCTGTTGCGGGATTTGTAACCAGAGACGCACCATTAGTTACTCTGGAAAATTTAAGGCTTTCAACCTCGGCTGCAACTGTTGCCTGCGCCATATCTTGAATCGATAAATCAAGACTTGTTGTTACTTTTAAGCCTCCTTGCTCTACAGCCTTTTCTCCGTAGTTTTTAATAAGAAGGTCTTTTACATACAACACAAAGTGAGGAGCTTTAATCGTATTGGATAAATTTTTATAGTGAAGTTGTTCTTTTAAAGTTTTATCTAACTCCTTTCTTGTTATGTATTTTTCCTGATACATTTTCCGAAGAACTTCTTCCTGCCTTTCTTTGGCAAGTTCGGGGTGAGACCCAAAAGGCGAGTAAGTTGTAGGAGCCTCGGGGAGCGCTGCCAGAAGCGAACTTTGCGAAAGTGTTAAATCTTTTGCATGTTTTCCAAAATAAGTTTGGGAGGCAGCCTCGACTCCCCATGCAGTGCCGCCGTATGGTGTTTGATTTAAGTACATCTCTAAAATCTGGCTTTTTGAATAAAGAGCTTCTGTGGCAAAAGCAAGAAGAACTTCCTTAACTTTCCTCAAGATTGTTCTCTCCGGAGTTAAGAGACTGTTTTTTACCAGCTGTTGGGTAATAGTTGATCCTCCCTGAACTTGATTACGAAACGTAATTGAGATAACCGAACGAGCAATACCCCTAAGATCAATTGGTCCATGCTGGTAAAAATCCTTATCCTCAATTGCTATGGTTGCTTGCTGTATATGTTTTGGAATAATAGACAATGGAACAAAAGTTTGGTTTTTTTGCCCATAAATTGTAAAAAGAAGCTCTCCCTTTCTGTCGAATATTTGCGTAGATTGAGGAATGCTTGAGGAGGTAAGTTTGGTCGGCGATGGTAAATCTTTTAAAATATAAATATAAAAAAATATAAAAAATAAGAAACTAAGAATTAGGGGTATTGCATACCTTTTTTTTAGGATTTTCTTATTAAAGCCTTTTATTTTTTGTTTAAATTTAGAACTCGTATTTGGCATAGGATATATGATACCATTTAATTTAAGGTTAAGACAATCTAAAAAAATATGACAAATTTTTTAGAAATTTTAAGCAAAATATCTTTCTCGAATTTGGGTCTTAATTGGCTAGACTTAGTTATTATTATTGTAATTGCGTTTTATGCGTTGGAAGGCTACTCTCTGGGTTTTATTGCGGCACTTCTTGACCTTATAGGGTTTGTTCTTTCTTTTATTATTGGACTAAAAACTTACTCTTTTTTTTCAGAAGCCCTGATTAAGGTTTTTTCTATTTCTCCAGGATTTTCTAATGCTTTGGGATTTTTAATTGCTGCGTTTATTGCTGAGATAATAGTCGGACTTATTTTAAGAAAAGTTGTTTATTCAAAATACTTTAGCAGATTTACAATCAAAGACGGTTTACTTAAAAACATAGATCATCTGCTGGGCTTATTGTTTGGTATTTTTTCAGGACTTATTTTATTTGCTTTTCTTCTGACAATTGTTATTGCTCTTCCCGTTTCAGTTTTTCTAAAACACTCGGTTTCAACGTCCAAGATTGGTAATTTTCTTGTCTCAAAAACCGCTGGTTTTGAGAAAGATTTAAACAATGTTTTTGGGGGAGCAATTAGCGAAACTATAAACTTTTTAACAGTTGAACCCGGAGCAAATGAAGTTGTAAATCTTAATTTTAAAACTAAAAATTTTTCGGTTGATCCATCTTCGGAGCAAGAAATGGCTGACTTAGTCAATAATGAGAGAATATCAAAGGGATTTGCGGCTTTAATAGCGGATACCAAACTAACAGAGGTGGCAAGGGATCACTGCAAAGACATGTTTGCCCGCGGTTACTTTTCTCATTACACTCCCGAAGGATTGTCCCCATTTGATAGAATGGCACAGGCCGATATTAGTTTTATTTATGCCGGGGAAAATTTGGCGCTTGCTCCAAACGTTACTGTTTCGATGCAGGGTTTAATGCAAAGCCCTGGGCATAGGGCAAATATTCTGTTTGTGAACTTTGGTAAAATTGGAGTGGGAGTAATTGACGGAGGAATTTACGGGCAGATGTTTTGCCAGGAATTTACGGACTAAAACTAATAACTAAGAACTTATAACTAATAACTAGTGTAATGATTAAATTGCCGGATTTAAAAACTGCTCAAGTGGAAGGTAAAAAAGTTTTCCTAAGAACAGATATAGATGTTCCGCTTTCGCAACAAACAACAAACAACAAACAACAAACAACAATTGCAGATGATACAAGATTAGGAGAAGGACTTGAAACTTTGAACTTTCTTCTTAAAAACGGCGCAATTGTTATTTTGGCAGGACATCTCGGAAGGCCGCAAGGAGAAGAAGAGGACTTGAGCGCAGAGCCGATTGCAGAATGGTACTCAAGAGAGCTAAGAGTTAAAAGTGAAAATTTAAAAGTTATAAAGATTAATGGATTAAAGGGGTGGGAGATTTCCGAAAATTTAACTGTTCTTGAAAATTTAAGGTTTCACAAAGAAGAGGAAGAAAATGATCAGGAGTTTTCTAAAAAACTTGCTTCCCTTGCTCAAATTTATGTAAATGATTCTTTTGCTTCTTCTCACAGGGTACACGCATCAGTAGTCGGTATTGCAAAACTTTTGCCGCATTTCGCAGGATTTATGCTTGTAAAAGAAATAGAAACTTTATCATCACTTCTTGAAAACCCCAAAAGACCTCTTGCGGTAATCATTGGTGGTGCAAAAATTGAGACAAAACTTCCTCTGGTTGAAAAGATGCACCAGTTCGCAGACTATGTTTTGGTTGGAGGGTTAATCGCAGAAGAGACAAAAGTACTTCTTAAAGTCCAGCATGAAAAAGTAGAAGAAAGAAAGTCAGCTCTTTTTGTTGCAGATTTAAACGGGGAAGAAACAGATATAACTTCAAAAGATGCGGAAAATTTTTTACAGATAATAAATTTGGCAAAGACGATTGTTTGGAATGGACCCGTTGGAAAAACAGAAGGAAACGAAGAAAATTTAGAAATTGGATCGGCAAAAATTGCAAAGGGAATTGTAGAAAGCGGTGCTTATACTGTTGTCGGAGGAGGGGATACAATAAGTTATCTTAAAAAAATAGGATTATTAGACAAATTTTCTTTTGTATCAACCGGCGGGGGGGCGATGCTCGAATTCCTAAGCAAAGAAAAACTACCCGGAATTGAGATTCTTTGTAAATAAATTACCAACTCGTTCTGATGTGGGACATGGCGCATTTATAGTTTCAAGAATTGCTCTTTTGTTAATCCTGCTTGTTTAATAATCGAAAGAAGCGTTCCTTTCGGCAGATCTTTTACATGCAGAGGAATAGTAAGTCTCTTTTTATCAAACGGATGATATAGAATTACATGACTTCCTTTCTGTCTGTCAACAACATAACCTGCCTTTTCAAATTTTCTGATTAGTTCCCGCGGTTTTATACTTGGGATTTTTGGCATGTTAGAGAGATGGGGTTACACTTACTTGTCCATAGAAGACTTCTTCTTGATGAGGAATATCTTCATTATGTTTTTTTAGACTTTCTAAATAGAGCTCAATTGCTTCTCTAGCCATTTCTTTTGCTTTTTCTAAAGTCTTTCCATAAGTAACACATCCGGGCAATTGAGGAACAATTGCCGTATATCCTCCTTCGGGTTCTTTTTGAAAAATAACTGTATAATTTAACTCTTTAGTTTTCATATTTTCTATTATACCACGAATTATAATATACAGGCGGCGGAAAACTTCCCGGCCTCCAAGCCCTCCTTGATTAAAATTGATTTTGTAAATAAATCCTGTATAATCCGTTTAAAGCATGAGACAAATTGAAAGAGGACCATTCTTTGAAGATTTTCAACCAGAGCAAGTATTGGGTCATCCGAGTGAAATCCAGTTAACGAGAGACATTTTTCAAGAACTAGTTAGGCGATTAGAATTTGATGATCAATTAATACATGTTGACCCGGAGTACGCACGAGCAGAAGGTTACAGAGATATAATTCTACCTGGCCCAATCGTTTATGCTTTAGTTTTTAGACTTTCACGAAGACAAGTATCATGGAGTGGTTTAAATGTTAGAACTGACAGCATGGTTCATAAATATCCGGTTTATCCAGATGATACTTTGAGAGCAAATTCAAGAGTTGTATCCATTGGAGAATGGAGGGGATCAAGGGGCAAGACTCACGGTTTGGTCACATTTCAAACTAAAGGCTTAAATCAAAATAACGAAGAGGTAATTGAGTTTCAGCGAGCGGTATTGAACCCATTTAGATAATTTACCAACTCGTTCTAATGTGTTTCATTGCGTAGTCTAAATCGCCTCCGACTTTTTTTCTGGGATTAAAGATATTTTGGGGGTCAAAGATTTTTTTGGTTTCTTCGAAAAGTTTTACAATTTTTTCTCCATACATCTGCTTTAAGTAGGGAGTTCTGATAAGCCCGTCATTGTGTTCTCCGGTTATTGATCCGTGGTATTTTGCGATAATTTCGTAAACTTGGTTTGAAATTTGCGGGATTGCAGCTTGGACGTTTGGATTTTTTATATCAACGAGTGGAATAATATGAAAATTCCCATTTCCCACGTGTCCTGCGACTGTAAAAATAAACTCCGGATGCTTCTTGAGAATATCAGTTACAAGCGGCAAGACCTCCGTAATGTATTCCGGCTTTATAACAAAGTCGTCAATAAAAGGTGCAGTGTGTTTGTCACGAATTTTTTTGCGGAGCAGGTTAAAGCTTTCTCGCCTTACAAGCCAATATCTTTTTTCCTGATTTTCCAAAGCTACTTGTGTTTGCGGATGAAGAGGCTTAAGTCTCTCTTTTAGTGTTGCCACTTTTTTCTTAACTTCCAAAAGATCATCGCTTGTGAAATCAACCTGAAGGATTAGCTTAGGAAGACTTTTGCCTGTGAGCATATCAAAAAATGCCGGCAGGAATGCAATGCCCGCTTGGATGGACCCAAAGAATCCAAGCTGTTTTGCAAATTCCGGAAAGTATCGCAATGCGAGTTTTAGTGTATTATCATCATAGGATTCAAAGCTTTCGGGCTTAAGCGATAAAACTTCGTTAATAATTTGTCCAAGATGGGACATGTCGTGAAGAAAGATAATCAGCATATCCCGGTGTTTATGAACAGGAACAAGTTCCAGGTCTCCTTCTAAAAACATGCCAAGAGTTCCCTGTGCTCCGACAAATAATTTTGTCAGGTCAAAAATTTTCTTGTCAGGATCCCAGACATTCCAGAGAAAATATCCTGCGGAATTTTTGGTTACATCAGGCTTCGCTTTTAATAGCAGCTCGTAGTTCTGAGTTATGAGTTCATAGATTTTGCGGTAAATTTCTCCTTCAAAATCATTCTGCGCCATTTTTTGTTTTAGTTCTTCTTCGGTGAGAGGTTTAAGCGTATATGTTTTTCCGTCTGCAAAGACAACCTTCATTCGTCTTACATAGTTTTCGGTTTTACCATACTGAAGGGATTTTTCCCCTCCCGCATTATTATTAAATATGCCTCCCATCGCGCAAAGTTCCCGCGACGCCGGGTAAGACGGGAAAATCAAATTATGCCTGAGTGTTTCTTTTTCAAAATCGCGATAAAAAACACCCGGCGCGGTTATCGCTATGTTTCCGCTTACAACAGGCGTCCCATTAAAGTATTTACTAAATGCAACGATAATTGATTCATTAATTGAGCCGCCAGACATATCAGTGCCTGCAGATCTGCCTGTTAAGGAGAGGGAAGGGAATTTTTTTTTGTTTTTTGATACAAATTTAACAAGATTTTTTACATCCTCTTCATCTTTTGGGAAAACTACGACTTGAGGTTTTACTTCGAAAAGAGAGGCATCATGAGAATAAGTATTAAGGGTTTCTTCGTCTGAGGAAACGCCCCCTTTAATTGTTTTTTTAAGCTCTTTGAGTAAATTATGATCCATGAGATTAGCGACTAGCAGCTAGCCACTAGTGGCTAAGAACTAATTGCTATTTCCTTGCTACCACTTTCCTAACCGCATCTTTTATTGCATTTTTATCCATCTTGTATTTTTCCATCAACTCTTTCGGGGTTCCTGATTCTGCAAAAGTGTTTTGAAGGCCAATAAATTCCATTGGAGTTGGATTATTTTTCGCTAAAACCTCTGCTATTGCGCTTCCTAAGCCTCCCATAGCTTGGTGGTCTTCAACTGTTACGACGGCTCCGGTTTTTTTTGAAAGATCAATAATCGACTTCTCATCAATCGGTTTAATTATAGAGACATTTGCAACTAACACTTCGATTCCCTCAGTGTCGAGTTCTTTCGCCGCCAAAAGGGCATTGTAAAGAATATGACCGGTTGCAAAAATAACAGCCTGAGGTCCTGAGCCAGCCGAAGGATCAGATT
>JBBTYY010000005.1:0-3381 GCA_038061615.1 Patescibacteria group bacterium
ATTTTGCAACAAAAAAATAACTATGTCAATAAGCAAAAATACCAAAATAGTGTGTGGAATCAATCTAAAACACAATATGTAGGGACTGGCATTGGAAAGAAAGGGAAATGTTTTCTAGAGGCTTTTTTCTACCTGATAAACCTTACCGTCCGTTTTTGTAACCTTGAGGATTACCTTTATATTAGAAACATCCTGATCATAATGACACACATCCGAGCAGGTTCCTAAAATAATTTCCTTCTTTATAATGTTCCCTCTTACATCCAGTGTCCCAATTACGCCTCTTGGAATATCGCCCTTGGATGTGTATGAAAGCTGATACTCAATAGAGGTTAAGCCTTCTGTTTTGGCAATTTCCATTACAACTCTTGTACCATCACTTCCCATTGTTAAGGAAAGTCCAATATCCAAAGGGGAGAGAGTCAAGATTTCCTCTGATTGCGCTGCGGGAGCAGCGGGTTTAGGAGATTTTTTGGCTGCCAGGAAGATTCCTCCTCCAACCAAAAGTATTAAAAGAATTGCCCCTGCAATTATCAAATTTCTATTATTTTTCATTTCGTTAAGTTACTAAAGCTGCTCTTAGTAAAAAGCATAACTAATTTAGTATTGACTGTCAATACCGCCCCTTGATTTGGTATTTTTCTATTGTTTATAATGGACATCGATGGCAGGAAAAGAAACCCATTTCGATTCTTCAAGGAGGGAAGCAGGTGAAAAATGCGCGGTATTTGGAATAATAAATCCCTCAAATCCTGAAGTGTCAAGAATGACCGCACAAGGACTATTTGTACTTCAACATAGAGGACAAGAAGCCTCAGGAATTGCTTCTTCGGACGGAGAAAAAATTTGGGATCACCGAAGAACAGGACTGGTTTCCCAAGTCTACGATGATAGGGACTCAGACTTTAGTTTTAGTAAACTTCCTGGACATATTGCAACAGGTCACAACCGTTATGGAACCTTCACAAGAAGATCCGCAGATTGTCATCTTCAGCCCGTCATAGATGATCAAAATAAACGAGTAACTTTTGCTCACAACGGAAATTTGCCCGACACAGACAAACTTGAAGAGTTTTTAGACGATAAAGGGATAAGCACATCTCCTCTCAACGACTCTGAGATGATGCATGCAGCTATTCTTCATTTTGTAAATAAAGGGTCAAGTCTTGAAGAGGCTGTCCAAAATGCGATTCCGCATTTTACAGGAGCGTTTTCTTTTTTGGCAATGGATAATCAAAATATAGTAGCCGCAAGAGACAATCGCGGCATAAGACCATTTTCAATCGGGTCAATGAATGGAGGTTGGGTTTTTTCTTCAGAAACTTGTGCCATTGACACAATTGGCGCCAAATATATAAGAGATGTAAATCCGGGAGAGATTGTAGTGGCAAACGAGAATGGACTCTTCTCAAGGCCGTATGATAAAGGAAGACAAAAGCTCGATGTTTTTGAATTCGTATATTTCTCAAGACCAGATAGTATTCTTCTCGGACAAAGTGTATATGAGGTAAGAAAAAGATTTGGTGAGGAACTCGCTAAAGAACATCCACTCGATGCTGATATGGTGATTCCCATTCCTGAGTCGAGTACACCTGCTGCTCTGGGATATTCGCAGATCACGGGAATACCGCTGGAGGCTGCTTTGGTCAAAAACAAATACATAGGCCGTACTTTCATAACAAACGAGAGTCATAGAGGAGCAGATATAGCAATGAAGTATAATCCAATATCAAGTGTTTTGCGAAATAAAAGAGCGATAATAATCGATGATTCTATTGTAAGAGGACTAACCTCAATATGGTTAGTTAAGCTTCTTAGGGAAGCAGGCGTGAGGGAATTATATATGCTAATACCTTCACCACCCGTAAGATATCCTGATTTTTACGGGATCGATACACCAAAACAAAAAGATCTGATAGCATATAATAAAACTGTAGAAGAAATTTGCAGGCTAATTGGAGCCGACAAATTGTATTTCCTGTCGGTTGAAGGAATGATAAAGGCTACGAGACTTCCCAAAAGCATGCTTTCTACTTCTTGTTTTACGGGAGACTATCCTATTGACATTGGAAGACGAAGAGAGGAAATTGTTTACCAAAAAATCTAATCTAATTTCTTTTTAATAAACTGACCTAACTCCTTAACCTTAACTCTTTCTTGCTTGGTTGTGTCTCTATCTCTTATTGTTACCGTGTCATCTTCTAAGCTTTGGAAATCGACTGTTATACAAAATGGCGTTCCGATCTCATCCTGGGAATAGTATCTTTTTCCTATGTTTCCCCGGTCGTCAAACGCAATCGAATCCCCTATTGACTTCTTAAGATTAAGATAAACAGCGCGTGCCATTTTTGCAAGAGGTAATTTGTTTGCAAGGAGAGGAAATACTGCAGCCTTTATTGGGGAAAGTTTTGGATGAAGTTTTAAAACAACTCTTCCTTGTCCTGAACCTGCCGAAGGATTTTCTTCTGAGTACGAGTCGATTAGAAATGCCAGGATTGCCCGGCCCACTCCAACAGATGGCTCTATTGCATATGGGATAAATCTTTTTTTATTCTCCTCATCATGGTAGAATAATTCTTTCCCAGAAAGTTTTGAGTGCTGTGATAAATCGTAATCTCCTCTATTTGCAATTCCTTCAAGCTCCCCAAAACCCATAAATGGCCACTTGTACCAAATTTCAGACGTTCCTTTTGAATAATGGGCAATATCTTCTTTTGGCAGATCCACAAGTTTTATATTTTCTTTCTTTATTCCTAAATTTAAGTACCACTTCAGTCTTTCTTTTCTCCAGTAATCAAACCACTTGCTGTCTTCACCGGGCTGCGTAAAAAACTCAAGCTCCATCATTTCAAATTCCCGAACTCTGAATAAAAAATTCCCAGTTGTTATTTCATTCCGGAAGCCTTTTCCAATCTGTGCGATACCAAATGGAATTTTAACACGCGTTGTTGAAAGAACATTTTCAAAATTTATAAAAATTCCCTGGGCAGTTTCCGGCCTTAGATAAGTCTTGTTTTTATCATCCTCTATGGGACCCAAGAAAGTTTTAAACATTAGGTTAAAATGCTTAACATCTGTCCACTCTGTTTTAGCATGGACCATTGCATGCTCTTCAATTTCTTTCTTATGATCTGAGCGAAATCTTTCGTGACAAATTTTACATTCAATAAGAGGATCCACAAATGACTTGACATGACCTGATGCCTTCCAGACTTTTGGATGAGAAAGAATTGAGGAATCAAGACCCACTACATCATCTCTTGAGAGGACCATCGATTCCCACCACTCCTTCTTAATATTATTTGCAAGGGCAACTCCAAGCGGTCCTAGGTCCCAAATGCCATTCACTCCGCCGTAAATCTCTGAATTTTGAAAAACAAA
>JBBTYY010000005.1:3481-6655 GCA_038061615.1 Patescibacteria group bacterium
ATTGTATGATAGCAAAAAAGAAATTTTATATAAAGGAGTATAAATTTGACTTTTGAGGGAATATTGTGCAGATTTAATTATGTACTTGAAATTGGTGATCTACTTTGAAATAATATAGTAAATGAAAAGCAGATTGAACTTATATGTCACTGCCCTTCAGGCAGTCTATATAGGACTGTTTGTTGCTTTTTTGCTTAACGCCTTTACAGTAGACGTTTTGTTTGCGCCGCCTGCCTTGGCAATACTTAGAGTTCCCAGTAATTTAAGAGAGATTGGACTCTTACTTAATGCTCCCTGGACTCAGAGTCTTAGGATTTATCATATTTTTCTTCTTACTGCATTTACCTTGGGTTCCTTGAATTTGATTGGCTTATCCAGATTGGAATTTCGCATATGGAGGAGTATTTGTAAAATTTCTTCCTTTTTTGGTCTCTTGATACTTTGGGCGGGATTTATATTCTTCATGCTGCCTTTTTTAATCCAGGGAGCAGACTATAACCCGGTCTATCTTAGAACTTCTTTAATTTACGCAGCAGTTACTTTTATACTTTTTGTTGTTGATCTGGCCACATTCGCAGTTGCAGAGGAATACAAGGCAGAAAATTAAGATATAAGAAGAGGAATCATGTCTCTTGCTCGCAGCTTTTTCTCCAAGATCCCTTCTATAAAACTCTTCCGGTTTTCAATTGAGTAAAATTCTGGAGCGAAACCCAGTACCGCAAGAAGTCTTTCTTCGAATTCATCAAGAATTGAATCGTAAGATGAAAAATTTTCAAGATTAGCTAACGTATCTTTAAGAAGATAAAAAACTTTGTTGTTTTCCTGATTTTCCGCACATAAATTATTTAAAAGTTCACATATGTAAAAAGAGAATCCTATTTTTTTAAGATCGCCTTTAAGAGAGGAAAAGTTTTTTAAAGTACTCGCTTCTGTAACTATAGACAGAGAAGAACGTGAGCTTTTGTAAAGAGTAAAAACAGATAAATTTAAAAGTTCTATGTGGGGCGATCTTTTGCTTGTTATTTTTCTAACGCCAGGTGCTTTTGCCTGCATCTTTCCATAGTGTTTGCTAAAAATAGTTAAAATTCTATCTGCCTCCCCAAAATTTCTTCGCTTTATTACAAAACCTTCTGTTTTAAAAGTTCTCATTTAAGATTTACTTTAATTTCCTTATCGCTTAAGAGAATAAGTTTTTCGATATCTTTTCCCCCAACTTTTATTGAATACTCCTCTCCATTTGTTCCCGGCTGTTTTTGAATAAGAAGAGGGAGAGAGAAATCGTTTGTAATATTTTTAGGAAGTGCGTAGATAATTGTAAAAACTGCTGTTCCCTCTGGTCTTACTGTAAGAAAACCCTCAAAAACAGTTTTTCCCAACTCCTCATAAGAGGTCATCTTAACTTCGGATCCTTTGCTTGTTACAAGCTTACTCCCCAAAGGTGTATAGATTCTAAACCAGTTTCGGTAAACTGCATTAAGGCACAGTCCTCCTCTTTCCAAATTGCAATCCGAGGCAGGATGAGGATTCTTATAGTTTATTGTTACGGTTTTTATTATATTTCCGTCATTTTTTACTTCATAATTCTGCTCAACAGTTTTCCTCACATATAGATTAGCCTTTTGTCCTCCAAAGTTTGCTTCGTTAATATGCAGATAATCACCGGTAAAAGGCCGTATTCGCCCGTCTGCATTAACTGCCTGTATTCCTTGCTGCGCATCTTTGTCGTAAAGATAAAACAAAACATGTTTCTGATCAATCTGCATTGTAAGATCCTGAAAAAGCGGCCCCCAATAGATTTTGGGTGAAGATTTTAGGGCTTTGGTTAAAATAGCATATAGTAAATCTCCTATTATAGCTTTTCTTCCCGCTTGAATCGCCTCAAGATCCGATACTCTAAGATCAAGACTCAAGGGTGTACTTATGCTTCTCTCAAGTTCATAAATTACCTGCGGACAATTGCACCTTTTATCTGTTTTGCTTGTAAATGTCATACCTGCCGCATCAACCCTATCATCCAGTATCTTTATTGTTGAAACCAAAACATTAGTGTCAAGCGCAATAATACCATCTACTTTTACCTTGCCCCGAGCTTTATCATATAAAGAATTAAAGGTTTTCATGGACTCTATAAAGTCGGGAGAGAGATTACTGTCTCTTAAGTTAAACACGGAAACCCTTGGCAGGTATTTACGGATAGGATCGGGGGCTTTAGGTTTATTGGGAATTGTAGCATCCAAATTATAAATATTGTCGGATCTGTCTACGTGAATAATCCCTTTATCTATTCTAAATATTGCATATGCCGTTAAAAATCCTCCGGTAGGACGAAGTTCCTTGTCGTTCTGGAATAATATAAGATATTTTTTACTATCCGGCTCCCCTAAAAGATTTGGCAAGATTTTAATAAGCGGTTTTGCATCTTCTATAAAAGCAGCTGCGCTATCTGTAGTCTTCCTCAGGGTTATTAACGATTTCTGAATTTTCGAAAGCCCCAGAAAAGAAGGATAACGATTTGGATTTATGGCATCTACTTGGATTTTTGCATCTGCTAAATATTTAGAAATATCATCTATATGAGGTGTTACTTTTCCCATTGTCGCAACTGCTGTTTCTATTCTCTTCTCTGCCGTTCCCCCTACAAAACTTCCCTGCCCCTTAAGCCCTAAGAGATCCGCATATGGCTCTACAGAATCAATAAGAACTCGGGCTGCTCCCAAACCATCAAATCCCGCATTTACCAAGTGGTCTGCATCGTTATAATAACCGCTCAATAAGGGAATGAATTTAAGATAATTTAATGCATTAAGATTTTTTTGAGTTTCTTCAAGATCTTGCTTTGTTTTATCAAGCTCCGAGGAGGCAAGTTCAACATTTTGTTTTTTAAGCGCATCTAGGGTAATCTGAGCTTGTCTTTGGGTTTTTTTAGCAGAACTTATGGTTTTTTGCGCAGGCAAAACAATTGTAAATCCCAAAATTAATAATAAAATTACAACTATAACTAGAATTTTTAAGGAATTTTTGCCCCGCAAAAAACCTAAAGGATTTCGTCTTGAACCGATTACCCTTCTTGATGAGGAAACTTCTGAAGTTTGAGGCATTTTTGAAGGCAGGGGCGTTTCATCTTTAACTCCCGAACCTAAATCTATTTTCTCAAATCCCTCCATACATTATATA
>JBBTYY010000006.1:0-1080 GCA_038061615.1 Patescibacteria group bacterium
CCTCGCAGGTTACAGGTTCAGCAGCCTCGAAGGTTCCAGGCTATGGTAAGAGCGTTGAGGGAGATAAAGACTGTTCGGATTTTAAAACTCAAAAAGAAGCGCAGGATTTTTTTATTTCACAAGGCGGTCCGGCAAGTGACCCTCATAAACTCGATCAGGATAAAGACGGAGTTGCCTGCGAAAGCCTCCCCTAGAAAGATTTTTCAACCTGGGGTTGACAAGAATAATCGAATATAGGATTATATATTCGTCATGACAATTACAAGCGCCGCTTTTAAACACAATTCGAAAATTCCAAGTAAGTATACCTGCGATGGAGAAAATATAAATCCTCCTCTTGAATTTTCCGAAATTCCCAAAGAAACAAAGAGCCTGGTTTTAGTGGTTGATGATCCAGATGCTCCGTCTAAAACTTGGGTTCATTGGGTTTTGTATAGTATTTCGCCATCTACTGCAAAAATTGAGGAAAATTCTCCTGTTAAAGGAATTCAGGGTATGACGGATTTTGGCAAACTTGGCTATGGAGGTCCATGTCCCCCACCCGCTTCGCCGAATCGAGGCGAGTCGGGAACGCACAGATATTTTTTTAAGCTCTATGCTCTTGATACAATTTTGGACGCTCCCAGCGGACTAACTAAGCAGCAAGTTTTAGAAAAAGTGAGAGACCGCGTTATCGAAGAAACAGAGCTAGTCGGTTTATATAACAGACAGTAGGAGGTGAGAACGGTGAAAGATGATTTAATTGGAAAGGTAGCTCATTACTACGACAAAATTGGCGTTGCCGTAATAAAACTTAGTAAGCCTTTAAAAGTAGGAGACAACGTTAAGTTTGTCCACGGAGAAAATGAATTTGCACAATTAATCGAATCGATGCAACTTGAACATGTTCAAGTTGAAAGCGGAAAAAAAGGACAGGAAATTGCCGTAAAGGTTGATAAGGAAACAAAATCCGGAACACAAGTTTATTTAGCTTAAATTTTCCCAATCTACACTACTTCCGTTTGGCTGTGTACTTCGGTCAAGACCCATTTGATCCTTATAGCTGAATTCGAGCTTTAGGGTTATAGTCCGTATTTGCTG
>JBBTYY010000007.1:0-1721 GCA_038061615.1 Patescibacteria group bacterium
CTCTTCTTTAACAAACGCTTCTCCAAGCATAAGCCAATACGATTTAACTACAAAATACCCTATCGTAGGAATGATGCCTTTTTCGGGAACCCAGATACAAATAATAGAAGTGCCTGCAGTAAAATCTGAATTTTACGATCGTGGTTTATCTAACGGTGCCGATACTATTCTCCTTTTAGTTAATAAAATCGAGGATATAGATAAGCTTGAAAAAGAAGTTGGTACGATTGACTCCACAAAAATTGTAGTTTTTAACAACAAATACGATCTTGACGAGAGGAAAATAGATTCAACGTTAAGAAGTAAAAAACTGAATTATGTAATTATTAACACAGAGACTGGCTCTGGTTTAACAGAATTAAAAGAAAAAATGTTCAAAAGTTTTGGTAGAATTCGTGTTTTCACAAAAGAACCAGGGAAACCAAAATCAGATAAACCAATTGTACTCTACTCTGGTTCCACAGTAAAAGACGTCGCTGAAAAAATCTTTCACGGGTTCAGTAAAAAAGTCAAAGAAACTTTCGTGACTGGCCCATCTAGCAAATTTCCAAATCAAAAGACAGGCCTCACACACAAATTAAAGGATTTAGATATCGTAGAATTCAAGACGAAGTAGTTAATTTAGAGAATAATTTTCCAAATCCACTCTGCTAGCCACTATTAGCTTTTTAGAGTCTAAATCATAAAATGAATCTTGATAGGGGCTTTCTTTCCAATCTATCTTAAATGGGTTAAGTTTCAATAAGTAAATAATGGACCTTGCCGGTTTTCCAGGATAACAAAAAAGAGTCCATTTCTGATTTCCCTCCACATACTCGTTAGGCAATTTAACCTGATTTTTTACTAGAAGGTAAACCATGAGAGATTCCTCTAAGAAGAAATTTATTTGATTATTAGTGGGTTTTTTATTGAAATCCGCGCAATCTTTTTTAATAAATTCCTTAAACTTTTTATCCTTACTATAAATTTTTTTTATTTTTTGAAACTTTGTATCAAAGTCTTTTGTACCAACGTAGAGCTGGTTCCAAACAAGATAATTAAAAGCATGTTGAATCTGAAATTCTAGTTGGTTTTTTTCTAGGACTTTCTGCATAGAATTTTTGTGTTGTATGACTTGTGACATAAAAGAATTCTTTAAAATATCTGCCTTTTCTTTTGAGTTATATAGGTAAAGAAAGTCCGTGTAGATAAAATTTAAACCAATTAGGGGTTTGGCCACTTTATTAGGAGAAAAATGTTTTATATCTTTAAGACAGTTAGCAGCATTTTGTCTTCCGCGAAGTTTTCCCATAGATAGGCCGAAAAGTAAAAGTCCTTTTTCAGAGGAGAGCTTATTTATGTCGAAGAATTCGTTCATTTTTAGAATCTTTTTTTTCATTTTTTACTTCCACTTCTTTCTTATTGGTTCAATTATCTCATTAAGTGATTCTGCAACTGCGTTTTTCAAGTCAAGAGGGTGTAACTTTCCTGCGGAATAGGTTTTTTCAAGTTCAGAATAATCTTCAAAATCAATGTTCCCTCCAAATTTATCAGGTCTTTTAATTTTTAATTCTCCCAATTGAGGAAAAACAATCAATTTTGCAATTTGCATAACAGGATTATCTTTAATGTCTTTTTCAGGGCAATATGCATTTTTCAAACAATTCTTAATCTCTTCGTAAGAATCAGTAACACTAATCCCTGAACCAGGAACACTCTTAGACATCTTCTGTCCAGGTCCT
>JBBTYY010000008.1:0-1555 GCA_038061615.1 Patescibacteria group bacterium
TTTGCTGTTAACTGAAGTCCATAACAAATGCCAAGGATGGGAATGTTTAAATTAAAAATTTCGGGATCTATCGCCGGTGCATTTTTTTGATAGACTGATGCCGGCCCGCCGGATAAGATTATTCCTTCTATGTCTTTTCTATTTTTACTAATCTCCTCTATTGCCCTCTCGGGTTGAGCTAGTTTTGAAAAAGCTCCAAGCTCCTTTATTCTCCGTAAGATTAAATGGGCAGTCTGGGATCCAAAATCAACAATTAAAATCATGAGTAATTTTTTCCGCCGTTTGTAACCAAGATGCTGTGGGGATGGCTTTCTGTTAAAGAGGCTTGCGTAATCTTAATAAACTGCGCTTTATCCCAAAGTTCTCTTATATTTTTTGCACCTGTATAATACATTCCGGATTTTATTCCTCCGACTGCCTGCTCGATCAATTCTTTAACAGTTCCCTTTACCGGAACTAACCCTTCGACTCCTTCTGCTATTAGGACTTTGTCTTTATAATCTTTATTATGAAATTCCCCCTCGGATTTTACTCTTGCTCCCTTTTTCATTGCCGAAGAAGATCCCATTCCTCTATATTCCTTAAAAGGGTGTTTTTCGTTTCTCTGATTAAAAATACTTAAAAATCTATTAGGAACTTGGTCTCTTTTTAAGACTACGATCTTACCCGGAGACTCCGATGCGGATGCAAAAAAACTTCCCATCATAATTGATGACGCTCCAGCTGCCAAGGCCTTTATCGTGTCTCCTGAAAACTTGATACCTCCGTCTGCAATAATTGGAACATTTGCTTTTTTTGCTATTCTTGATGTTTCTGAAATTGCAGTTATTTGAGGAACTCCCATTCCGGATATTATTCTTGTTGTACAAATTGCGCCAGGTCCCATACCAACGCGCAGACCATCTGCGCCTGCTTCAATTAGCGCTTTTGCTCCGTCTGCCGTTGCGATATTCCCGGAAATAACTTCGACTTTTGGAAAATGTTTCTTGATATATTTTGTTGCTTCAATAACTCCCTTTGAAAAACCGTGGGCCGAATCAACTACGATTACATCTGCTCCCGATTTTACCAAAGCTTCTGCTCTTTTTTCAAAACCTTTGCTTACACCAATTGCTGCTCCGACTAATAGCGCTTGTCCTGAGCTTGCTTGTCCTGAGCCTGTCGAATGGGCCGAATGGATTTTTTTAACTTTTTCCACTTCTCTTGCCTGATTTTCTATTGTTAGATTGCGGTGAATTATCCCAATTCCTCCAAGTTTTGCCAAAACTGCCGCAAGTTTTGCCTCTGTTACAGTATCCATAGGAGCAGAAACAAAAGGAATAGAAAGTTTTATTTTTCGGGTCAGTTGAGTAGAAAGATTTATTTGGGAACGGGAAAAATCTGAGTAGCCGGGCAAAAGAAGAACATCATCAAATGTAAGTCCAAGCGGCAATGTGAATTTTTGAGGCTCCATAATTTACTATATATGGAAATCTTTCCTTTGTCAAGAAAAAGATTACACACTAAAATGCTATTATTAATATATGCTAGCAAAGGTTTTTTCTTCGGCGATTGT
>JBBTYY010000009.1:0-2096 GCA_038061615.1 Patescibacteria group bacterium
TAGAGAATTTACAAACTGATTCAAAACAAGGCGTTGTGAATTACTTGTGGTTCGCCGGCCCGCGGAGCGGGTCTGGCCTCGGCTGCGGGTGCGGGTACTTGGAGTACGGCGACGACGCTTTCGGGGTGCGTCGTGTTTTGTCTGGCGAAGCCAGCGCAAAAAATTCTTCAGGGAATAGCTTAACTGACAGGGTATAGCTTAACTGAAATTGCAAAAGCGCACTCTACGGTTATTCCAGCCGTGCTTGAACAGACCGGATTTAACGGCGCAATAGAATTAGTTAAAAGACCGCTTACTCGAGGGCTAATAGCAAAACTCAGAGGACAATAAGTATATTAACCTCTTTCTTCTTTTAAAAATGCCTCGACCGCTTTTGACAATAACGTTAAAAGTCAAAGAGGCCACACGCCAGATTGTTAATGCTTATTACATTAATTATAGGCTATAAAATTCAACAGCTTCATTCGTGGGGTTGTGGTGGCAAGTGTTTGGATTTTGGCATATGATATCGTATCCTTAATCTGCGCGCGGGCAACAGGGCAATATTGGCTACAAAGCTTGTGGTTCAACAACCCGCAGAACAGGTCTAACCTCAACTGCAGGAACAGGAACTTGGAGAACGACAACAACGCTTTCGGAATGACTTCAGGTCGAGGTTTATCATCATGATGTCAAGAATGCGGTTCAAAACTTGCCCTTTAGGGCGTTGCATTCTCGAACATCCAAAAGTCCCAAACAAACCTCGGCTTGAAAGCCGAGGTGAATTCAAGGACTTTTTGATTTCATATACTTATCTCTGCTCTATGGCAAACCTTACTTTAGCATGGAGAAAAGCACGAAAAGGAAAAACCAGAAAAAAAGATGTTATTGAATTTGAAAGAGATTTAATAAAGAATTTGCTTGCTTTGCATCATGAATTAAAAAATAAAATTTATCAACCGATGTCTCTGACAACTTTTGTTTTAAGAGACCCAAAGACAAGGGTAATATCAAAATCTAACTTTAGAGATAGAGTAGTTCATCACGCCCTTATTGAGGTCATAGAACCAATTTTTAAAAAAGGATTTATTTACGATTCATGTGCCAATCAAATTGGCAAAGGCACTTTATTTGCATTAAAGAGATTTGATCATTTTAAAAGAAAAGCCACAAAAAATAACAAACGTATTGTATTCTGCCTAAAGGCAGACATAAAGCATTATTTTGACGAAGTTGACCACAACATACTTTTAAGTATCATTTCCAGAAAAATAAGTGATAAGGCTATTATCTGGCTTATCAACCGAATAATTAACGCGAACTCTGAAATGAAGAGAGAGAGAGAGAGAGTAACATTCGCAAGGGCATGCCTTTAGGAAACTATACTTCTCAATTCTTTGCTAATGTTTATCTTAACCCATTTGACTATTTTGTCAAACACGTTCTGAAAACAAAGCACTACATTCGTTATGTTGATGACTTTGTTATTATTCATAACTCAAAAGAGCAATTAGAGAGATGGAAAGAGCAAATTAATAGTTTTCTCAAGGAAAAATTAAAGCTTGAACTTCACCCGCAAAAATCACGTATTATTCCATTATCAAGAGGCGTTGATTTTATTGGATTTAGGAACTTTGCGCATTTTAAGCTATTACGCAAAAGGAATATAAAAAATATTTATAGAAAAATAAACGCATTTAAGAAAGATAAGAAAGAATTTCGTCCTTTACTTGAGAGTTATCAAGGCTGGCAGGCACACGCTCGCTGGGCGAACACATACAAATTAAGAGAAAAAGTTAAAAGAAAAATTATTGACGTTATCTTGGAGAAATTATAATTTTATTCCTGTTTATCTTTATCTTTTTCAGGCTTCATGAACGGAAACAAAATAACATCTCTTATTGAATCCTGCCCTGTCAAAAGCATAACCATGCGGTCAATTCCAACACCAAGCCCGCCAGTTGGAGGCATGCCAATTTCCAGAGCATTTACAAAATCTTCATCATAAGGGTTGGCTTCTTCGTCGCCTTTGCTCAACATTTGCTGCTGTTCTTCCAGCAGAGAGCGCTGCAAAACAGGATTATTAAGTTCAGAATACGCATTCCCAAGCTCTGCGC
>JBBTYY010000010.1:0-7237 GCA_038061615.1 Patescibacteria group bacterium
AGTATTTAGAGGCCGTATTTTTGTATATTTGCGTTGTGCTCTTCAATTGTTTTTGCAAAATGCAAATGGCCGGATTTATCCGAAATATAAAATAGATAATTAGTTTTTGAAGGATTTATAACAGCCATAATCGAGGAAAGTCCAGGGTTTGAAATTGGCGTAGGAGGCAAACCGACATTTCTATAAGTATTATAAGGGGAGCTAATTTTAAGATCATTAATTGTTAAATTCTTCTTCCACCATCTTTTTTCATCTTCCTCCCATCCCAATGCGTACTGAACTGTTGCGTCAATATCCAACTTCATGCCTATACCAAGTCTGTTAAGTATTACGCTTGCTACCAAAGGGCGGTCTTGGGCAAACTTTGCCTCCCTCTCAATTAATGATGCGATCGTTACTATTTCTTGTTGCGTTAGTCCCGATTTTCCGCCGTCAACCCCGGTATATTTATTGCCGAAATTATTATAAAGAATTGACATCACAAGATTTATATCGGCGTCTCTTGGAATAAGATAGGTATCGGGGAACAGATAGCCCTCCCTTGTTGCAAGAGTTTCTTTCCATCCCGGTTTATATGATGGTATGTCCTTTTTAAGAATATTTGCAATTTCCTCCGCTCTTATCCCTTCGGGAATTGTAACCCAGATGTCTAAGGTTCCGTGAGTCAGATTCTGAATAATGGTATAGAGGTCCATAGAGGGACTTAATCTAAAATCTCCTGCCTCCAAATCCTTATCAAGCCCTAGTCTTTTTGTTTGAAGAAAAAAAACGATAGGGTCTTTGATTAGTCCTTTTGTCTTAAGACTGTTTGCGATTTCTCGAACTCCTTCTCCTTTTGCAACTACGAAAATTTGAGAACTCTTATTTGCCGGATCTTGGGCCCAATTTCCGTTCTTCCACCATAGAACAGCCGCACCGGCAGACAAAAGCAATACTGTTAAGAGAATAATAGACTTTTTCATATTTCGATTTTACTCAGTATGACCTCTTCGAGCCTGAGCGGTTCGACTGAGCTCACCGCCGAAGTCCTCAGAGCCGAAGGCCTGAGCTCTTCGAGTTCCTCGAATCTGAGTGATCTCGGAATCGAAGATCTGAGCCTGAGGGCTTTCCCTCAGAGTCGAATGACTTGCCGAAGGGTCATGCTACTGTTATTATCGGAAAACGTTCTTCCGAACTTTTTCCGTTTTTAAGATTATACATACTTTCGCTGTATAATGTACAGATTGTATCATTTTTCGCAACTTTTTCACCAATTTTTTTATTTAGGTAAATCCCTGAGCCCTTCTGTTTTGGAGCGCCCAATAGTCTTCCTGTTATTGTAAGATTCTTGCTGTTTATTCTTTTTACAACCCCGCTTTTAGGTGATTTTATTCTAATTGAAATTTTCCCTGGTTTTAAGTCCTCACTGTCTATATTTGGGTTTCCGCCCTGTTCTTTTATTATTTCCTGCATTTTTAAAAAAGCCTCGCCATCTTTTAAAATCTTTTTTGCCCAATTGGAACAAGTGCCATAATTTTCTTTTACAATTTCTTTAAGTTCTTTATCTGAGTCTTTCAGACAAAGTTTTAAGAGTTCGGTTGCAATATTAAGACTCCTTTGCTCAAGGTCCAAAGGTCTGTTTGGTTTCTGCTGAAGGACTCTTAATGCCTCGCGAGTTTCCAAAACAGGACCAATCCCTCTTCCTGCCGGTTCGTCAGTCTTATGAATTAAAACCTTTATTCGGATTTTAAACTTTCGGGCAAGATATTCAAATTTTTCTTTTAAAATCTCCGCGTCTTTTATTTTATGGACTTTTACCATCTTTCCATATGGTAAATCAATAACAACATGATTTGAGCCGAAAGCAACTTTTTTGGCCATTATAGAAACCAAGACTTTATCATAGCTTTCAAAAAGAAGAGGTTTTTCTATATTTATAATTATGTCATCTGCGGGAGCAATTCCAAAACTTCCTCCCCAAACAATACAACCGTTTGTTTTCTTAACAATTTTATAAATTTTATCCTTACTTAAAACCACCGGAGCCAGTATCTCCATATCATCGGCTGTCCCATCGGGCGTAGTTATTGCCCGGGACGAACTTTTTGGAATAGTAAAACCGGCAGCTGCTATTATGGGAACGATTATTAAAGTCGTTCTTGTTCCCGGAACTCCTCCAATTGAATGTTTGTCGGCAACAATTCCGGAAAACTCAAGATGGTCTCCTGTATCTACCATTGCTTTTGTTAAGTAATAGAGTTCTTTATTTGTAAACCCCTTAGAATAACCGGAAGCTGCAAAATAAGTTGTTAAAACCTCTCCTAATCTATTTCTTGCAATTTCATCCATTATGGCATAAATCTCTCTATAGGTAAGAGTCTTGCCGACAAGTTTTTTTTGAATTGCCTCAAGCGCTTTTGCAATTTCCTCTTCTTCGCTTGAGAAGATAGCCTTCTTCATACGCCTTTCCCTCCTTTTAATTGATTTATAGCAATGGAAACTATCGTCTTAATAAGAGAAAGTATAAAGTAGATAAATGAATTTATTATTCTATAAATCGTTGGCCAGATTTTAATTGCGATAGTTTTAAACTTATTTTCTTCTTCCATTTTTAAATCTTCTCAAGTTTTGCTTTTAAAATAAGCCTTTTCCAAATTGTTCCGGGAGGCGTACAGGTAACAAGCGTTAGATAGGAATTATCATAATCCTGCTGAAAAATAGAAGTATCACTGGGTTCAACAACGCTAATGTTAAAAATATTATACACATAGGTTACCCCATTTACACTCGTGTATATTTTATCTCCTATTTTTAGCTGGTATGCATTTGCAAAGATGGTTTTATAATCGTTTGGATTAAAAAGCTGGGGTAATGTTGAATGTCCAAAAATTACAGCATTTCCGTTGTCCGGAGGAACAGCAGTGCCTTGATAATTAACAAGATGAATTGCCAGATTATTATCACGTGTTGAGACCGTCGCATTGTTAATTTTAAGCTTCGGAATAGAAATTGTATAATATGGAATTTTTGGCTGATTTTTTGATGATGAGTTAAATCCCGGGAACCAATTTTGGGCATTTGTGTAATCAACGCCAGAGAGTAGATTTCCTGCTTGAGAAATCAAACTTCCAATCTCCGAAGAATTTACAACTGCCGATCTTGGAATAGGAGTTTGTATTTTAGACGATGCCAGTGCAGGGGCAAAATAAATCTGCCAGGATACAAGCGGATAAAATATGTAAAAAACAATAACGAGCCCTATAAAAAGAACTAGAAGACTAAAGAGGCGCAGGATTTTTTTTCTAAAAATTTTATCTGCCTTTTTATAATAGTATTTAACCATTTATTTTAGTTGTAATTTTTACATTTTTTGAAGAAAAGGGGAGCCTCTTTGGAAAAAAAGGAATGTAAAAAGATAATTTAATGTCTACGCTCCCAACTTGCGGGAGCTTTTCTAAAATATCTTGCGCATTTTTAAAAGACTTTCCTGCAATTTGTTTTGAAAGTTTCTCCTCATCAATTTTTGGAACAAGTATTCCCACAATTGTGATATTTGCCGCTACCTCTTTATTCTTATTTTCTTTTATGTCTTTAACCTGCACTTTTATATTATTCGGATCAACAGCAAGATCGCCTGAGATACTTGTTTTCAAAAGCTCGTTTGCAAAATTAGTAGCATCACTCTTTTTATAAGCAATGCCTTCAAAATTAACAGACCCAATAAGAGTAACTTGCCTTGCTTCATCGTTTGTATTTTTATCAAAATCTTTTTTATTAACGGTTGTACTTATAAATACGGGGAGTAAGACCTTATCGCCGGATACTTCTTTTCCTAAATCGTCTTTTGCTTTTTGCTCTAAACTTTTTGGAAGATTTTGCAGAAGTTTTGCTATATCATCTTTCGAAACAACTGTAATCTCTTTTTTGGTTCCTCCGGAAAAAGGATTATCGTTTTTGGCTACTAGGTCAGCCGTAGAAGAACCTGCTATGCCAAACTTTGTTCCGGAAGGAAGATTGGATTCTTTCCCGATATCACTGGCCGTTACGTTTACGTTAACGGTGCTCGGGGTAACTGGTTGGTCTGCGGAACGGGATCCAACCGAATTTACCGTAACCGTGCTGTCAAGAGCAAAACTTAATCCGCCTGGGGATTTTATAATCGTTCCTTTGGCTAAATTTTGCGAATCGGAAAGCTGGCTAAAAATAGTTACTGTTCCTTTTGCCTTATCTCCGACCTCTTTTTTACCAGTTGATTGGGTTGAGACACTTCCGTCTTCTGATACAGAAACAAATTCTGCCTGAATAATATTGTTAGATGGATCGCTCGGCTTATCCGAAAAAGTAACATTTTGGTTTTTATCGATTTTTTTTCCATCAATACTTAAAACAACAGTTGCTTTGTTTGTAAAAAGATAGAGAATAGCAAGAACCAAAACAAAAGCGATTAAAACTGCCGGAATAATAATTACTTTTCCGGTTTTTGGAACTGCAATACCCGACAAAAGATTTCTTACTGGAATTTTTCTTACTGCTTCTCTCAATTTAGCGGATACACTTTTTAAACCCGACAAAATCATTGCCGCGTTTGCGGGAAGCTGTTTTTGGTCTCCCTTTTCTATCTTGAGTTCTTCGGGTATTTCCTCTATTTGTTTTTTCAAGATCTCTTGGGGAACATCCTGGACAGATTCTTTTTTTGGCATGGGTTCTTTCAATACATCCTTGCCTTCTACAAAACCGAAATATTCAACTGCCGATTCATCCGGAATTTTTTTAACCCTATCGGTTACTGTTTCATCCTCAAGTATTTCCTCTTCTTCTTGTCTGCCGACCCGCAGATTTTCTTCTTCCTGCCCTTCTTTGTTTTCCGCTTCTATCTTCTCAGTTTCTTCTTTTTCTATTCTCTCGGGAATTTCAGTTTCGAAAACATCAAAACCCATTTGCTGCGCCGCTCCAAAAAGAATTGCTCTTCCGTCAAATTCGGATGGAAGCGTTGTTACTTGTGGTAAATGCAAAAAAGGCAAGCTCTTGCTCCATCTGTGATTTATAAATTCCTGGACTTCATCCTCATCGCCATTGAAAATAATAATTCTGGCCGGCAAAATTTCAGAAGAAGAAAAATGTTTTAAAAGGTTATCGACTGTTTGGGCAGGGGATTCAAGAATCTCCGAAGTTTTTGATTCTACAATTCTTCCTGCCCTGATGTTTGCTATAGAAATATATTTTTCTCCTGTTTCAACCAAAATTGTCGTAACAGGAGCGCCCTCTTCTTTTTGAAGAAGATGTGCAATTGCCTCAAAAACAACCAAAAAACCTATTGGAACAAGTCCCAGCTCATCGCTTATTTTTTTAAGTTTTATAAGATACTCTTTTTTTATTTTGTTGTTTTCCACCCAAGCCCCTTTAACTCCAAAAACAGTTTTAACCGTTTCTATTTTCTCAGGAAGCGACTGTTCGGCAGTTGAAATTGCTTTGTCTAAAACATCTAATAACTCGTCAGAAGTGGCTTGTTCGATTGAATTTTCAAAATATTCACTGTGTTTCCCTAAAACGCTGACTTTTCCCCCTAATTCTTCAAAAAATACCGCATTCACCTTTTCGTTTCGAAGGACCAAGGCTAAAAAATATTCCTTGTTCTCTTTTTTCTCAAGAAACGGCAAGGAGGGAAGTTTCATAAAAAAGCACCAATTTTGGCATAGATTCGTCTTTGTCCATGCCCTATATTTTCCTGCTTTATTATCTTAAACCTTTTGAGCTTTCCTGTAAACTCAACATGAGGCCCTCCGCAGAATTCAACCGAGTACGCTTGCGTACGAGGCTGTCCTGAGCGAACGGAGTGAGTCGAGGGACCTCCTATAAAATACACCTTTACATTATCTTCATATTTTTCATCAAAAAGTCCGATTGCTCCTATTTCTTCTGCCTTTTTAAGCGGCATTATTTCAAATCTGACAGGTAAATCTTCTTCAATCTTTTTATTTACAGTTTTTTCAACTTCTAAAATTTCCTCATCCGTTAGTTTTTTATCAAAAGAAAAATCAAAACGAATTCTCTCGCTTGTAATATTTGAACCTGTTTGAAAAACTTTATCTCCCAAAACATCCCGCAAGGCCTGATGCATAAGATGAGTTGCGGTATGCCCCATTATTGTTTTATCACTATGGTCTGCAAGTCCTCCCGCAAATTTTTTCCCCGCCCCTTTTCTTGAAATATTTTGATGCTCTTCCATTTTCTTCGCAAATTCCTGTTCATTGAATATGTAGCCAAGGCCTTTTATCTGTGTTGGTGATAAACCATGAGTTGTGTACATAACAAATGCGTCGTCAGGGGAAATTTCTTTCATATCCTTGGTTTCGCCGCCTTTCTCTTTTAACCATCCGCTAATCCAATCGCCTGTAATTTCCATTCTTCCACCATATTTCTTCTCTATGAATCTAATTGCATTAAGTAAAGTTCCTTTATAATTTTTTTCTTCTTCCAGAATTATAAGTTTTATTTCTTCAAAGCTTTTCTGCAAAGCAGGATCAGTCTCACGATATTGTTCAACAATTTTATGAATAACAGGTGTGATATCTTTTCCGCCTAATTTATAAAAATTATCAAAAGCACGTCTAAGTAATCTTCTTAGAATATACCCCTGCTCTTTGTTCGAAGGCCTGACGTTTGAGCTTGAAATAAAAACGGAACCGATAAGATGATCAATAATGATTCTTGTTTCTTGTTTATTGTCCTTATATGATTTTCCAGCTGTCTTTTCTATTGCTGAAACTATAGGAGAGAATAGGGAAGTTTGGAAAATATCTGCTTGGTTTTCTACTGCCGCCAAAAGTCTTTCAAGCCCTCCGCCGAAATCTACATTATTGTTCGGCAGTCTTCCAAAAGTTCCGTCTTCTTTTTTAATATACTCCATAAATACGGAATTTCCGATTTCAAGAAATCTTCCGCATTGGCAGTTCGGATGGCATTTCTCTCCAAACTTTTTATCATGTGGTGTCCCGAAATCATAAAAAACCTCGCTGTCCGGTCCTCCCGGTTCACCTTTTGGCATATCCGCAGGAAGCCCTGCGCGAGACCACCAGTTTTTATCTACGCCATAAAAATAAATTCTATCTTTTGGGTTAAGCCCTTCTTTTTCTAAAATTTCTGTCCAGATTTTTTCCGATTCGCTGTCACGCGATATATTGTCATGTCCTTCAAAAACACTTATATAAAGTTTTTCCGATGAAAGTCCTATCACCTTTGTTAGAAATTCCCAATACCA
>JBBTYY010000010.1:7337-18435 GCA_038061615.1 Patescibacteria group bacterium
CCAAGCATTCTAAAAAAAGTGGTGTGTCTGTTGTCTCCGACTTCATCAATATCGGCTGCTCTAAAACAATTCTGAACATTAACAAGCCTTTTTCCGGCAGGATGCTCTTCTCCTAAAAAATACCGGATCAAAGGCTGCATACCCGAGGATGTAAAAAGAGTAGTCGGATCGTTTTGAGGAATAAGAGGAGAGTTTACGATCCTTTTATGCCCTCGTTTTTCAAAAAACTCAATATATTTGTTTATGACATCAACAGCTTTCATTCTTAAATCTTAATTCTTAAATCTTAAATCTGGTTTGATTTCCGAGGCCTTTAGCATGCACATATTATAGCAGAGTCTATATTCTCAATTAAATTTCTGCTAAAATAATCGAGAAAAGTGAACAACAAATATTTAATTGCATACGGATTTTTAATTCTTTTAGGAATCGGTATTTTCGTTACTTTAAATCAGAAAAAACCTACTACTCCTTTTGATAATTCTCCGATTCCTCTTCCAAGCGGAGAACCCACTCCCCAGCCGACAACACCGCCTACTCAGGCTCCCGTCTCCATAACAAAACTTTTGATCGAAGATACGCAGGTAGGAACAGGAACTGCGGCCGCAAGCGGGAATACAATTACGGTTAATTATACCGGAATGCTTACCGACGGGAAAGTCTTTGATAGCTCTCAGGGTCGGGAACCTTTAACTGTAGAAATAGGTACCGGCAAGGTAATTGCGGGATGGGATCAGGGAATTATTGGAATGAAGGTGGGAGGAAAAAGGCGACTGATAATTCCGCCCTCCTTAGCTTACGGAGAAAAGGGAGCAGGGGGAGTAATCCCTCCCAACGCAGTTCTAATCTTTGACATCGATCTTCTGGATGCAAAATAGCTAAATCTTCAGATTTATCCTGCCTGCCCGCCCTTGGAGGGAGTGAAGCCGAAGGGCATCTTCATAAGCCCGCTTTATGTTTGTATACTATAATATAGAATGCTTAAATTAAAAGTAAAAAGGTTAGAAACTCTAAAAGAAAAAATAGTTGGTCTTATAGGTCGCGAAAAAGTAGCTCCTGTAATTTTTGAAACGCGCTTTGGAATTCATACATTTTTTCTTAGCACACCTATTGATGTTTTAATTTTGGACAGTCAAAGAAGGGTAGCAGTGTTTAAAGAGTCTCTTTTCCCTAACCGCATTTTTCTTTGGAACCCCCGCTATAAAATTGTCCTCGAACTCCCCGCAGGCACAATTAAACAATATAATGTTAAAAAAGGAACCAGAATCCAACCGGTTTCAGCAGGACTGTTTAGGTAAGATTCGGCAAGATTAGGTAATATCTGGCAATATTCGGCAGGATTTGGTAATATAATTTTATGCAAATACCCCCGCCATACAAAATCAATTCTGAAATATTGGATTTAATCTCCAAAATTGAAGCAAATAGAATATATTTTTTGTCAAGGGAATTATCTATTCAAATAAAAGAAAAAATTCAAAGAGTCAGTATTTTAAAAAGTTCATTATATTCTGCCAGAATCGAGGGTAATCCGCTAACTTTGGAGGAAATCGATATATCACCATCAGGAGAACAGCAAAAAATTGAGATTTTAAATATCTTAAAAGCAGTTGAATCTATAGATAAAAATATTAAGGCAGGTCAAAAAATTTCCGAAAAAGAAATTTTAAAATTACACGCAGTTGTTATGGCAGATTTGTTTTCCCGGCATGGGGTCTTAAGGCAGGAAATGGGAGCAATTTTCAACGCCGCAGGAGTAGCAGTTTATCTTAGTCCGCCACCCAAGCAAATACCACTTCTTCTTGCAAAATTATTTACCTATATTAATTCAAAGGATGAAAAGTTTCCGCTAGTTTGCGCACTTATTGCCCATTTGATTTTTGAAAAGATCCATCCGTTTATAGACGGTAACGGCAGGGTTGGCAGATTATTAATTCTCGCCATTTTAAAGGCTAAGAACTGGCATTTTGAAGTAAATATTCCTTTTGAAGAATATTTAGATGAGCATAAAAATGATTATTATTACTATCTGGATATTGGCCTTAAAGATACGGAGGAGTATTTAGTCTTTATGCTTAATGCATTTTTGAAAGAGATCGAAAAAACAAAAAAACTTATCGAAGGCGAGACTAATAAAAAAGAAACAATATTCTTGCCTCCCCGGCAGGAAGAAATTTTAAATATCGTCAAGGATCACTCGGTGATCTCTTTTGACCAAATCAGACGCCGCTTTCTTAAAATACCGGAAAGGACCTTACGCTATGATCTAAAAAAACTTTTGGATTTAAAATTAATCGAAAAATCAGGAGTTACAAAGGGGAATTACTACCGCGTAAAAGTGAATCTTCTTAATTCTTAAATCATAAATCCAAACTTGTCCCGTCTGCCCGCCTCTGGAGGGAGTTTTATCGAAGGGTCATGATACTGAGTTTACCGAAGTACCCGCTTTAGCCACACAAAAATTGTAAAATATAGTTCTCGAACTCCCCGCAGGCACAATTTAAAAATATAATATTAAAAAAGGAGATCTGCTTCAATTTTAACAATCGGGCAATTCATCAATCGTAAATAGTAAATTCGCATCGCCCATCTTTAATATTTATCCCCAAAGTGCTAGAATTTTGATAAATGCAAACTCTAAAATTTCCTAAGAATTTCATAAATAAAATTATATGTGGGGATACTATAAAGGTAATGCATCAGATGCCGAATCAATCAGTAGATTTAATTATTACTTCGCCACCATATAATTTAAAAAACTCAACTGGAAATGGAATGAAGGATGGGCGTGGCGGAAAATGGGCAAATGCTGCGTTACAGAACGGCTATAGTCATCATGATGATAGTATGCCACACGATAAGTATGTAGAATGGCAACGCGATTGCCTAAGGGAAATGATGAGAGTTATTAAGGAAGATGGAGCTATTTTTTACAATCACAAAAGAAGGGTTCAAGGAGGATTATTGCAAGATAGGCAAGATATAGTTGATGAATTTCCTGTAAGGCAAATAATAATTTGGAAGAGAAAAGGTGGACTCAACTTTAATGCTGGTTATTTTTTACCAACACATGAAGTTATTTATTTAATTGCTAAGCCCAAATTCAAACTTGCTCCTAAGGCGAATGCTTATGGTGATGTTTGGGAGTTTACACAAGAAATGAACAACGATCACCCAGCCGCTTTCCCCGTTAGCTTAATTGATAGAATTATTTCTTCAACAACAGCAAAAATTATATTAGATCCTTTTATGGGTTCGGGGACAACAGCGATTTCTGCTCTTAATTTTAACAGAAGTTACATAGGGGTTGATATTTCGCCAGAATATTGTAGAATGGCTGACAATAGAATTAAAAACCACGTATCCCAAGGAAGGCTTTTAGAGATATGATAAAACAGATAATTTACACGAAAGAAGAGTTGATAAAAAAACTAAAGGAAATTGCCGCTAAAGGTTGGATGCGAAATGCCCGAAAAGGTAATTCAGGTGGCATTGGCAATACTCTTGAAGACTTACTCGGTATTAAAGAAAATAATTTACCAATTCCAAATGCAGCAGAATGGGAATTAAAGGCTCAGCGAATTAATTCGTCTTCTCTTACAACGCTTTTCCACATTGAGCCTTCGCCTCGAGCTATTCGTTTTGTACCACAGGTACTTTTGCCAAAGTACGGTTGGGCACATAAAGAGGATGGGAAAAGATATCCAGCAGGAGAGATGAGTTTTAGGCTAACAATACATGGCCAATCGCGAAGCGATAGGGGATTTAAAGTTGTAATTGATCGTTCTGAGCGAAAGATTTTAATTTCGTTTGATGCTAAAAGTGTTAATCCTCGACATAAGAATTGGCTGGAGTCAGTAAAAAAACGCGTTGGCCTTGGTGAACTTCACCCTCAACCTTATTGGGGCTTTGATGATTTAGAACATAAGGCAGGAACTAAATTACTTAACAGTTTTTACGTGCAAGCTGAGGTTAAAACAGAACGTAAAAAAGAATATTATAAATATATTAAAGTAATGATGCTGCAAAAGTTTAATTTCGAAGGATTTTTAAAAGCTTTAGAAGAAGGAAAAATCCTTATAGATTTTGATGCGCGTACTGGACACAACCACGGTACAAAATTTAGAATGAGACAGGATTGCTTACCAACGCTCTACGCAAAAACCACCGTTATTATTTAATATCGTTATAGCCTTGATTTTATCCACATATGGATTTATAATAATTTCACTTAAAAAATAAGGGAAGGTTAACAACCTTGACCGACAGAAATGCCAGCCAACGAACCTTCAACGGGTTCGTTTTTTATGTACAATGACAAATAAAAGCACAGAAGACATATTTGTTCTAGCTGAGGAAGAAAGTAAAAAGTATATAGAGGCTATATTAAAATCATCTTCAAGAAGAAAAATAGTGGTAGCTGGACCGGGAACTGGTAAAACTTATCTATTTAAAAAAATTCTAGAAGGCAAAAAAAATTGTTTAACTCTAACTTTCGTAAACTCTCTTGTTGAAGATTTATCGCTTGAATTATACGGCCTTTCAGAAGTAAAAACTCTTCACGGTTTTGCTCGAGGTATTCTTAGATCTGTAAATAAAAATGTAAAGGTATACCCGAAGCTTTCTGAAGTAATAAGAGAAGATGCAAGGATTATTCTAAAAAAAGATATTGATTTCGATAATATTTTTCATAATGTTAAGAACGAGGAAGAGCATATAGAATTTTATAAGAAAAGAAAAAAATTCTACGATGGACATTATGGGTATTCAGATATAATATATGGTGCAGTTAAACTCCTTGAAGTAAAGAAAGAACTGATCCCCTCCTACGAACAAGTTCTGGTTGATGAATTTCAGGATTTCAATCAACTAGAAATATTACTTATAGATTTACTAGCCGAAAAAAGTCCTATCCTTGTGGTTGGTGATGATGATCAAGCTTTGTATGATGATCTAAAAAGCGCGAGTGTTGAGCATATAAGAAAAAGGTACGACAAAAATAATGGAAGTTATGAAACATTTACTTTGCCGCACTGTCGTAGGTGCACAAGAGTAATCGTTGAGGCTGCGAATGACATTTTGAAGACCGCCGTTAAAAGCGGTCTTCTTAAAGAAAGAATTTTTAAAAGATATGATTACTTTGAGCATAAAGACAAAAATGTGGAAAGTGACAGTAACCCCAAAATTATTTATAGTCAGCAATTTGTAAAGAAAATACCATGGTTTATAGAGCAGCAATTAGGAAAAATTGCGGAAGAAGTTAAAGGAAAATTTTCGGTATTGATAATTTCTCCTACAAATTTACACTTAAATTTAATTGTTGCTTCATTAAGAGATAAAGGATTTGAAAATATTGCATCAGTAGAAAAAAGAGAAGCAAATCAAACAACACTTCTTGATGGTTTAGTTATCTTATTAGAAGATGTGCGTAGCAACTTAGGATGGCGTATTATATCTAAATTTATCCTAAACGATAACGAGTTCGAAAAGTTATTAATTGATGCCAGTGAAGATAATGCTAAAAATATTTATGAAATGATAGGTAAAGACCATAAAAAGAAAATTAATAAAATACTTAAACATTTAAGGGCAATCAAAGGAAAAAGAGAAATTAAAGAGGAAGACCTTTATGATTGTTTAAAATACTTGGGTATTAATCCCTTCAAGCTTGCAAAAGAAACACTCCTAAAAAATATTGCTTTTTATAAAGCTATGGATCCTGCCTTAAGAAAAATTTATTTGAGGGCTACAACAGTACAAAGCTCTAAAGGATTATCAGCTGACTATGTTTTTATTACCAATTTTGATGACAGATTTTTTATTAAAAATAAAGACAAAGCTGAAATAACAGATAAAGATATTCGCAATTTTCTTGTAGCATTAACTAGGGCAAAAAAAAGAGTTTATCTTGTGTCGTCTGAGAAAAAATTTCCTATCTTTTTAAAATGGATAGAAAAGAATAGAGCAGAAATTATTTGACTTCTTAGCCGCATTTTCATTTTTTCTTTTTTATAATATAATCCGCGGGTTTTTAGGAGATTTTTATGATTTCGTAAGAGATTTTTCCTGAAGGCGTAATTATTTCTCCTCTGTCTCCGACTTTTTTTCTTTCAAGCGCCTGCCCAAGAGGAGAAAGAAGAGATATTTTCCCTTGCCTTGGATCTGCTTCCAAATCTCCCACAATTTGAAATATTATTTCCTTTTTTCCGTCCGATAACTTTACAGTCCGTCCAATACCTACTTTATTACTTTCACTGCTTTCTACAACATCTGCACTTTTTAACTCAATTAAAAATTTTCTCAAGTTTCTATCGATTTCGGAAAGTTTTGCGCGAGCTGCCTTATAATATCCGTTCTCACTTAGATCTCCCATCTCTCTTGCTTTTTTCAAGTCAAGGACCGCAGCCGGACGGGAGCCCTTTAGGTCTTCATAAGTTTTCTTAAGCGTCTCAAAACCTTTTTTTGTAAACCTGATATTTTTCATGACTTTATTATACATATTTAAATTCAGAGAAGTATGGACCGGATTTACAAGTTAATTATCGGAGGGTGGTTCAGGAGGAAGAAACTCTTCGCCGTTTGGCTCATCTTTTTTCTGATATTCGCCTGCTTTTAGCCATTGTATATACGTACAGCCTGTTGCCACTTTTTTCTCTCTGTCCCAACCGCTTGTTGAGCATTTCTTCATTTTCTTTCCTGCGGCGGTTGTATAAAGTACGAGCTTTTTGCCGCATTGCGGGCAGTCTTCGTCCAGCTCTTCGGTTGTGCCGTTGATCCATTCGACAAAATCACACCCCTCTGCCTTTTTTGTCTCCTTATTCCATGTATTGGTAGAGCATTTTTTCATCTTCTTGCCAAACCGGGTTGTGACAAGCATTACGGGAGATCCGCATTTGGGGCATTTTTCATCAAGAGTCTCGGGCTCGGGAATAAACCATTTAATATAATCACAGCCTACGTTTTTTTTGGTTTCAGTATCCCAGCTTCCGGTCGAACATCTCTGAAGTCTTTTGCCTGTAGAAGTTTCAGTTATCGGTGCAAGCGGCGATCCGCATTTAGGACATTTTTCTTCCATAGAAGTAATATACCAGATTTTTAGAAAAAATACTTGGACAAATTCGATTCCATTTTCCTATCCTTTATATTATAATTACTTATCGTGAATATATTTATTGATATCGAAACTATTCCGGCTGCGGAAAGCAATAAAAAAGCTGCTTTGGATTTAGTTGTTAAAAAGAAACAGAAATACGGCAGGGAAGTGGACTTGGGGAAGGAAAGCATGGAACAGCTTTACAGGGACACTGCAATATCCGGGGATTTTGGAAGAATTTTTTGTATTGGTTATGCATTGGGAGACGATAAGGTACAAATAATTTCCGGAGACGAAAAGAAAATACTCAAAGAGTGGTGGAAGGTTGCCGAACAAGGAGATTGTTTTATTGGTCATAATATTATGGACTTCGACCTTCGATTTATATACAAAAGATCAGTAGTGAATAAAATAAAGCCAAGTACCAGACACTTAAATTTATCTTTTGCCAGATACCGAAATTTTCCAATTTTTGACACAATGAGGGAGTGGGAAAAATGGAGTAATTCCTATATTGCTCTTGATGCGCTCGCAAAAATTTTACAATTGTCTTCCTCGAAGGATGGAGGCATTGATGGTTCGCAAGTTTTTGATTTTTTCCTGGCAGGTAAATATAAAGAAATTTATGAATACTGCAAAAGAGATGTTGAGTTAGTAAGACAAGTCTACAACAGGATGCTTTTCAAAGATAAGTAAAATCTTTTTTACTTTTGTAATATGATCCGCTTATATGAATGAACGGCAGAGGAGACAATTTGAGCCTGATAAGCCGGAAATAGCCGTTGGGCGTATGGTTTATGGAATGTATTTGTTTATTGCTGTAGCTTCCACAACTGCAATTGCCGTTTCCCTCCCTTCTGCAATTCTGGATGTCCTTCCCAAATGGGCAAATATTACAATGGCAGTCTCCGGAGCTTTGAATCTACCCGGTTCAATCGGAGTTTTACCTAAAATGCGCAAATGGCTAAAAGATGCAGATCAAAAAATGGTAGATTTCGAAGAAAGATTTATTGAGCCGCCGGCAGAAAAAGCAGTATAATTTTGTTGCAAATGGGAAGCGTGTTGTCTATCATGGTTTTATGGATACCAAAACAACAGGATATGTCTTCTTAAGTATTGGGATTTTTATAATGGTATTTTCGGTAATATTGGTAATTCTTGCATTTACCAATATAATTCATCCCACTTATTTCAGTACTTCTTCAAAAAGTGCAGCTCCTGCCACATCCAATATTGATTTAAATTCTTTAAATTCAACCGGCCAGCCAAATTTATCCGCTCTTCTCCCGAATCTTAATATCATTCCTCCCGGTGTTTTGGATAACGCGCTAAATCTCTCAGCGCATTTTTTTCTCATGTCTTTTATTGGAGGTTTTGGATATAAATTGGCGATGATAGGGGTTAACTTAATCCGCCCGATTGTAATAAAAACAGGAGGCAAGATTATTCCGGCAGAAAATACACCGCCCCAAGTATAAGTTTCAATCCGCCTCTTTACAAATGCATTTTGTGTGGTAAAATCAGGAAGAATGAATAACAAGATTCTTCTTGCAGCCGGCGCAATAATTCTAGTAATAGTTTTGGGAGGCGCGGCATTTATAATGTCCAGGAATTCTTCAAAGGCTCCTATCTCTACTCAGGTTACGCAAAACGAAAAACCCGTGTCCAATCAGAAATCTCTTAAAGATCTTATTGAAAGCGGACAGGCTCAGAAATGTACTTTTAAAGATAAATCGGCGTCGGTTAATGTTGAGGGAACGACTTACGTTGCGAGTGGCAAGATGAGAGGAGATTTCAATTCCGCAGTCGGAGAAAAAAATATCATGATGCACATGATCGTTAATGATAAAACAAGTTATACATGGATGGATGGTCAAACTACAGGATACAAAATGGTATTTGATCCGGCAAAGATGGAAGCTCCAGCAGGAAGTCAGCAGTCGGTAGATGTAAATAAAGTAATCGATTATAACTGCTCAAATTGGACAGTAGATAGTTCTGTTTTTACTCCTCCTGCAAATGTAAAGTTCAGCGAAGTGGGAGCAATGATGGTTCCGTCCGGTGTTCCGACAGGAGCAAGCGTGCAGGACAAGTGTTCCGTTTGCGATGCTCTCCCGGCAGACTCGAAAGCGGAATGCCGCACCGCCCTCAAATGCAATTAGTTTTTTCAATTCTTCTGATATAATCTCCCTGTGAATAGGTGTAATTGGCCGGGGAATGATTTACTGATGATAAAATATCACGATGAGGAATGGGGAGTTCCCGTGCATGACGACAGACTTTTGTTCGAATACATGATCCTTGATGCTTTTCAGGCCGGGCTTTCATGGAGAACCGTACTCTATAAAAGGGAAAATTTCCGCAAAGCTTTTGATAATTTTAATCCAAAAAAAATTGCAAAATACGGAAAAATCAAATATCAAAATCTCCTTAGTGACTCGGGAATCATAAGAAACCGCGCTAAGATAAATGCGGCAATTACAAATGCGCAAAAGTTTCTTGAAGTGCAAAGAGAATTCGGGTCTTTTGATAAGTACATCTGGCAGTTTGTCGGAAAAAAACCGATTATCAATAAATTCAAAAAATTATCCGACATTCCTGCAAAAACCAGGCAGTCCGATGAGATGAGCAGGGATTTAACAAAAAGAGGATTTAAATTTGCCGGATCAACAATTTGTTATGCTTTTATACAGGCAGCAGGTCTTGCTAACGATCATCTCATAACTTGCTTCCGATATAAAGATTTGACATAAAACCATGCTGGTTTTTTTAGCCTCAAAATTGCTATACTATCCATAGTATATGGACCTCAAGAAGCTCGAAGAACTTAAGAAAAAGCTAACTCCCGATCAGTACAACATCTGTTTTCTCAAAGGAACAGAGCCGCCGGGGTCCGGAAAATACACCGATGATCATGATAAAGGAATGTATAAATGTGTTGTTTGCGGAACTTCTCTTTTTTACTCAGATACAAAATTTGATTCGGGAACCGGCTGGCCCTCTTTTGACAGACCGGTTGGAGATAATGTAGATCTTGAAGAAGATAAAAGTTTGGGGATGGCAAGAACCGAAGTAACTTGTAAAACCTGCGGCTCGCATTTGGGACATATCTTTGATGATGGACCAACAAAAACCGGTAAAAGATATTGTATTAACTCTTTAGCTCTTGATTTTGAAAAAAAAGCAGTGATTGATACCCGATGGGAAAAAGAGCATGAACACTTTCCAAGTAAAAACTTCCAAAAAAGACCAAATTGTAGATATCACGGATGAAGTTAATCAAGTATTGAGAAAATCAAACAAGAAAAGCGGGGCTTGTGTCCTTTCGGTTCTTCACACAACATGCGGATTGACTACTGCCGATTTGGATCCGGGAACAGATTTAGATCTTCTGCAAGCTTTGCGAAAAATGCTTCCGAAAATTTCCTATCGCCATCCCCATGATCCGTCTCATACGCCCGATCATATTCTCTCATCCATCATAGGGACATCGTTGTCTTTAATTTTTGAAAATAGGACTTTGTCTTTGGGGACGTGGCAAAGAGTAATTTTAGTTGAATTAAATGGTCCGAGAATTAGACAAATTGCCTTCTCGATAATAGAAGAATAGTTATTTTTCAATATATTTTCTCAGAGGACAATTAATATGTTTGCAATGGGCAAGGCAATATAATCTTCCGTAATCAATCATTCTGTTTGTAAAATCAAACCATTCTTCTTTTGGGAGAAGGCGCATTAAATCTTTTTCAATCTTGTTGGGATCGGAGTTTTTGGTCAATCCGAATAGTTTAGAAAGTCTGGTAACGTGCGTATCGACCGCAATTCCCTCACTTATTCCATAAACATTTCCCAATATAATATTTGCTGTTTTTCTGCCGACTCCGGGAAGAGAGGTAAGATCAGCCATTGTTTTGGGAATTTTACCATCATATTCATCCATTATTATTTCGGAAGATTTTTTTAAAAACTTTGCTTTTTGTCTGAAAAGACCCAGTTTTGATAGAT
>JBBTYY010000011.1:0-1290 GCA_038061615.1 Patescibacteria group bacterium
GCGAGATAATTCCTTACATTGAACGTTTAGTGAGCAAAGGTTAGTTTTTTATATATTCTATTTCTAGTTAATTTATGAAATCAAATAAAAAAACTTTTTATGTTACGACACCGATATTTTATCCTAATGATATTCCTCATGTAGGACATGCATACACAACGATAGCGGCAGATATCATAAAGAGGTGGCACAAATTGAAAGGGGAAGATGTTTTCTTTCTTACTGGAACTGATGAACACGGAAAAAAGATAGAAAATGCTGCTACCAAAGCAGGAAAAAAACCAAAAGACTTTGTTAATGAATTAGTTCCAAAGTTCAAAGAAGCTTGGAATAAGATTGAAATCGATTATGACAGATTTATTAGAACAACAGATAAAGATCATGAGAAAGTAGTTTGTGAGATCCTTCAGAAAGTTTATGACAAAGGAGATATTTACAAAGGAAAATACGAGGGGCTTTATTGTACTGGTTGTGAAGCGTATTACACAGAAAAAGATTTGGAAGAAGGACTTTGTCCAACACATAAAACGAAGGCAGAATTTGTTACTGAAGAGAGTTATTTTTTCAAGCTTTCAAAATATCAAGATAAATTACTTGATTTTTATAAGAAGAACCCAGAATTTATTTCCCCTTCTTACAGAAAACAAGAGATTGTTAATCGTTTTAAGGAAGGATTGAATGATTTATCTATCTCGCGTTCAACATTGAAGTGGGGCATTCCAATTCCCTTTGATAAAAGTCATGTTTGCTTTGTTTGGTTTGATGCACTGACTAATTATTATTCTGCAACACGGCAAAAAGGAAAAGAAAAGTTTTGGCCGGCAGATGTTCATTTAGTCGGAAAAGATATCCTCTGGTTTCATTCTGTGATTTGGCCAGCAATACTTCTTTCTGCTGGAATTGAACTGCCTAAGAAAGTTTTTGCTCACGGGTGGTGGACATTTAACAAAGAAAAAATCTCTAAATCAAGAGGGAAAGTTATCAATATTGATGAACTTGTAAAAATAGCTGGGGCAGATTCTGCGAGATATTTCTTGTTCAGAGCAGTTCCTTTTGGAGAAGATGGAGATTTCTCCGAAAAAGCGTTGATTGATAGGCATAATAATGAACTGGCAAATAAGCTTGGAAACCTTGTTCTAAGAGTTTCGACTTTAGCAGAAAAAATTGGAACTGAAAAGACAGAAAACAAACTGTTGAAGAAACTTAATCTCAAAGAGATAGAGAGATACTTAGCAAATTACGAATTTGATAAAGCGTTGAATGAGATATTTGCATTTGTTGATTTCTGTA
>JBBTYY010000012.1:0-2345 GCA_038061615.1 Patescibacteria group bacterium
TCAATCCTCTGATATTATTGCCTTAAATGAGTAACGAACAAATTGCAAAACTTCTTAGAAACGTCGCTGCTGCATACATCATAAAAGATGAAAGAAAATTTCATTTTCAGATTGTTGCCTACCAGAAAGCAGCAGATTCTATTGTGAATAGCTCAATTGAGCTTGCGGACTATCATAAAGATGGTGAGCTTCAGAATATTCCCGGGATCGGAGTATCAATTAAGGGACATCTTGAGGAGCTGTTTGCAACCGGCAAAGTTAAATATTTCGATTGGGCTCTTGCGGGAATTCCGGAGTCTGTTTTTGTTTTAATGAACATACCGTCTTTTGGTCCTAAAAAAGCCTATAGGCTAGTTGAAGAGTTCGGGTTGGTCAATCCAAAAACTGTAATTGCGGATCTTAAAAAATTTGCAGTAAAAGGCAGGATTGCTCCTCTTAAAGGATTCGGAGAAAAGTCTCAAAAAGATATTTTACGGGCGATTCGTGAGTTTAAAGAAGGTAAGGGTAAGACCACAAGAATGGTTTTGCCGTTCGCCTCAGAGATTGCTGATAAAATTATACAATACTTAAACAAGTGTCCCGATGTTAGAGATGCCCGCACTCTTGGCAGTTTAAGACGAATGGTGCCAACTGTTGGAGATATTGATATAGCGGTAGCTTCAAATAGCCCTAGAAAAGTAATAAAACATTTTGCTTCGTACCCCTATCTCGAAAGAATAATAGAAAAAGGAGATATAACGGCATCCATCCTTGTGTCAGGCGGAAGACAGGTAGATCTTATGGTTCAGCCGCCCAATGCCTTTGGATCACTTCTACAGCATTTTACCGGAAGTAAAAATCATAACATTGCTCTTCGAGAATTTGCATTAAAAAAAGGTTTATCGCTTTCTGAATACGGAATAAAAAATCTTAAAAAAGAAAATTCAAAAATTCGATTGTACTCTTCAGAGAAAAGTTTTTATAAAACTCTAGGCCTAGCATGGATAGCACCGGAAATTAGAGAAAACACAGGAGAAGTAGAACTTTCGGCAAAAAATAAATTGCCAAAGCTTATAGAAGTTGGAGACATTAACGGAGATTTCCATTTGCACTCAAGTTTTCCAATTGAGCCAAGTCATGATTTAGGAAAAGATTCCATAAAGGAAATGATAAACAAAGCAATATCATTAAACTACAGTCATATTGGTTTTTCGGAACACAATCCAAGTATTTCTAAGCATACGAATGAACAAATTTATAATTTAATTAAATCAAGGAATAATGAGGTTGATCACATTTTATCTGGTACAAAAAGTATTCGAGTATTAAAACTACTCGAAGTAGATATTTTATCCAACGGAGAATTGGCAATTGATGATAAATCCTTAAGTCTTTTAGACTTTGCAATTGTTTCGATTCACAGCGTTTTTTCTATGAACAAAGCTAATATGACCAAACGCGTTATAGAGGGGCTTTCTCATCCAAAAGCAAAAGTTTTGGCACATCCAACAGGCAGACTCTTAAACCAGCGGCCAGGATACGAACTTGATTGGGAAAAAATATTTAAATTTTGCAAAGATAATAACAAAGCACTTGAAATTAATGCATGGCCTAGCAGATTAGATTTGTCAGATCAATTAATAAGACAATGCGTGGGTAACGATGTAAAGATGATGATAAACACAGACAGTCATGCTTCTTATCAAATGGATAATATGAAATACGGCGTTGCAATGGCAAGAAGAGGCTGGGCTACAAAAAGTGACATATTAAATACATTAGACTATAATGAATTCATGAAGTGGCTAAAAGGAGGTGAATTGTAAATGGACATGACCACAATAACTATTGTAGGATTTGTAGTTGCTATAGTTTTATTTATTTGGTCTACGTACAACGGTCTTGCAACTGGAAAAGTTCGCATAAAAGAAGCTTTTTCTGGAATTGATGTTCAGCTTAAAAGACGCGTAGATTTAGTTCCAAATCTTGTTGAAACAGTCAAGGGATACGCAAAGCACGAAAAAGAATTGCTTGAAAAAGTAACAGAAGCGCGTACATCGCTTATGAAAGCAACTTCTCCGCATGAGAAAGCGCAATCAGATAATATGCTATCTGGCGCTTTGAAAAGTTTATTCGCGGTATCCGAAAATTATCCCGATCTTAAAGCATCTCAAAATTTTTTAAAACTGCAAGAAGAACTTTCTGATATTGAGGCTAAGATAGCTTATTCAAGGCAATTCTATAACACAAATCTTAGAGACTACAACGCAACTCTTGCTAAGTTTCCAAGCGGCCCTATTGGCCGTGGATTTGGTTTTAAAGAAGAGGAATTCTTCGAGGCAGAAGAAGGAGAAAGAAAACCAGTA
>JBBTYY010000012.1:2445-20986 GCA_038061615.1 Patescibacteria group bacterium
GATATGAACATCTACTCTCAAATTAGCTCGAACAAGTTAAAAACTTGGCTGATTATTGCTTTGTTTGTTATTTTCATAACAACATTACTGTACGTTTATGGTAATGCTTCGGGCTATGGATTATCGTTTGCAGGAATAGCGCTTATAATCTCAGGCGTAATGAGTTTTGCGAGTTACTACTACTCCGACAAGATAATTCTAGGAATGTCAAAGGCAAAGCAAATTAAAAAGAGCGATTACCCGGAGTTTTTTAGAATTGTAGAAAATCTTTGCATAGGAGCTGGGATACCAATGCCTAAAGTTTACGTAATTGATGACTCGGCCCCCAACGCATTTGCAACAGGACGGGATCCAAAACACGCTGTTGTTTGCGCAACAACGGGAATTTTACAAAAATTAAACAAAATAGAACTGGAAGGAGTTATTGCGCATGAATTGTCTCATATTAAGAATTTTGATATAAGACTTATGGCTGTTGTTGTAGTCTTAGTAGGGCTTGTAGCACTTTTGGCTGATTTTTTTATGCGAAGTCTTTGGTATGGAGGAGAAAGAAGAAATAGCCGGGAAGGAAATAGCGCTGCGGGAGTTTTCTTGCTTATCGGTATTGTGCTTGCTATCCTTTCCCCAATTATTGCAACCCTTATCCAACTTGCCGTATCCCGAAAACGAGAGTTCTTAGCAGACGCATCAGGAGCTCTTCTAACCCGATATCCGGAAGGATTAGCTGCCGCTCTTGAAAAAATAGGCAAAGACAAAGAACCGCTCGAGGTTGCAAACAATGCAACGGCTCATTTATACATAGCCAATCCTTTTAAAGGGAAAATATCTGGAAGTTGGTTCGCCGGCCTCTTCAACACCCATCCACCAATTGAGGAGCGTATAAAAATTCTCCGCTCAATGTGATTTCGTTAGAAATCATCCTGAGCGTAAGCCGTACATTCGGTAGGCTCAGTACGGCACTGAGTATAATTGAAGCGCCGAAGGATCCATGTATAATCATTTTATGAATCTTCTCCTAATTCTTTCCGGAAAAATAGTTATATTCATTAGCAAAATTTTAAATCTTGGAAATGGTTCGACCTGGCCCGGTCATATAGCATTAAATATTGATAAAAATTTTATCAAAAACATTATTGAAAAAAATAAAGATCTTAAGATAATTCTAATTGCGGGTACAAATGGAAAAACCACCACGGGAAAACTTATTCAGACAATACTTGAAGGGTCGGGAAAAAGAGTTTTTCAAAACACAGCCGGAGCAAATTTGCTTAATGGAGTTGTGTCATCGCTAACAAAATTTTCTAGTATTAGCGGAAAAATAAATTTTGACTATGCGATATTTGAGATAGATGAAAATACTCTGCCTCTGATTTTAAAAAATATTAAACCAGAAATTATTATTCTCATCAATTTATTCAGAGATCAGTTAGACAGATATGGAGAGGTAAATGCAATTTCCAAAAAATGGAAAGATGCACTCGCATCTCTGGGCTCAAAAACTAGTTTAATATTAAATTCCGATGATCCGCAAATTGCATATCTAGGTGATGCAATCAAAAACGAAGTTAAATATTTCGGAGTCAAAGGAAGAAAATTACAAAATACCGAACATGCTTCTGACTCCACATATTGTCCTAAATGCGGAAATAAATTAAGTTACCGAACAATCACGTTTTCCCATCTTGGAGATTGGAAATGCAGTAAAGGCGAGCTTAAGCGGCCAAAAACAGATCTTGAAAACTTTGAATTCTATCCCCTACCCGGTCTTTACAATAAATACAATACTAACGCTGCGGTTTTGACTGCAAGAGAATTGGGAATATCAAATGAGAAAATAAAAAAAGCCTTAACAAGCTTCCAACCCGCGTTTGGAAGACAGGAAATTATTAAATATAAAAATAAAAAAATACAAATTTTCTTATCTAAAAATCCTGCAAGTTTTAATCAATCCTTAAACATAATAACTGAGTTAAAGGCAACACATCTGTTAATAATCCTAAATGACAGAATTCCCGACGGACGCGACGTTTCATGGATATGGGATGTGGACTTTGAAAAATATTTAGAAAACTCTACAGAAATCTCAGTTGCGGGCGACCGGGCCTGCGACATGGCATTAAGGCTTAAATACGCAGGTATGGACAATTTTAAGACGTACGAGAGCTTAAAAATAGCCGTAACAGAAGCGCTTAAAGGAGCGCACGACAATGAAATTTTATACACTCTTCCAACCTATTCCGCAATGCTTGACCTTAGAAAAATTCTAACAGGGAAATCAATTTTATGAAAAATCGTCAATCGTCAATCGTCAATCGTCAATATTATATTACTATTGGTTGGCTTTATCCGGAGCTAATGAGCACATACGGAGATCGTGGCAATATTATATGCCTTGCGAAAAGATGTGAATGGAGAAAAATTGGCGTGCAAGCTATAAACCTTAATGAGGGATTTTCCCCAAAGCTACTTAACGGTGTAGATATTTTATTTATGGGAGGTGCGCAAGATACGCAACAAGGAATTGTTTCCAAAGACTTTACTTCAAGAAAAATTGAAGCTTTAAAAAGTAAAATAGAAGGTGGTACACCGGGACTTTATATCTGTGGTGCGTATCAATTTCTGGGGAAATATTATAAAGAAGCAGACGGAAATAAAATAAAAGGTTTAGATATTTTTGACCTTTATACCGAACATCCAGGCGTTGGAAAAGAAAGGCTTATCGGAAATATTGCAATCAAAACTTCAGATGGTAGTGTAGTTGTAGGATTTGAAAATCATGGTGGACGAACCTATCTTGGAAAAAATCTAAAACCATTTGGGCAGGTTATTAAGGGTTATGGCAATAACAGCATCGACGGTACAGAAGGCGCAATCTATAAAAATTCTATCGGAACTTATCTTCACGGTCCAATTCTTCCCAAAAACCCGCTTCTTGCCGATTACTTAATAAAAACAGCATTAAAGGTAAAATACGGCAAGGATTTAGAGCTTGAAAAACTTGATGATTCATTAGAAGAAAAAGCAAGAATGGCAATTGCTAAAAGACTCCAAATTGCAATATAATAATCTCGATGAAAATCGATATTTCACATATTGCAAAGCTGGCTAATCTTCCTTTATCCTCAACCGAAAAAGCAAAATTCGAAAAACAGCTCGGAGAAACACTGGAATATATCGAAGGCCTTAATGAGATAGAAACCAAAAATACAGAGCCGACAAGTCAGGTTACCGGACTTGAGAATATCACCAGAGAAGATATTGCAAAACCATCACTTTCCCAAAAAGAGGCCTTATCAAACTCAAAATCAACACATAATGGTTTTTTTAAAGCGAAAGCAATATTAACAGAATGAAATTAAATAATTTAAACATTAAAGAAGCTAGGAAGGGATTAGAAAATAAAGATTTTTCTTCTCTGGATCTAACCAAGGCATGTCTTGATCAAATAAAAAAATTAGAAGGGAAACTGAACGCTTTTGTCACCATTACTGAAAAAGAAGCCTTGAAGCAAGCAGAAGCCGCCGATGAGCTAATCTCATCGGGCCAAGACCTACCGCTCTTAGGAATCCCCATTGCAATAAAGGATAATTTTTCAACACTCGGAATTAAAACTACGGCTTCGAGCAAAGTTTTAGACAGTTATATTCCACCATATGATGCAACGGTTGTTAAAAAATTGAAAGATGCCGGAATGGTTCTCTTAGGAAAAACAAATATGGACGCTTGGGCTCATGGATCTTCTACGGAAACTTCTGATTTTGGTCCAACCAGAAATCCCTGGAACATAAACCATCTGCCCGGAGGTTCTTCAGGAGGGTCTGCGGCTGCTGTTGCAGCGGATGAAGTCATCGCCGCAATCGGTTCCGAGACAGCAGGCTCAATAAGACAACCTGCCAGCTGGTGCGGTGTTGTGGGACTAAAACCAACATATGGAAGGGTAAGCAGATATGGGGTTATAGCAATGGGTTCATCTTTAGATTCTCCGGGCCCGATAACCAAAACCGTTGAGGACAGCGCTTTAATTTTAGAAGTTTTAGCAGGAAAGGACGAAAAAGACGCCACCACTTCCCCATTGCCGGTAGGGAATTACTCACAAAAATTAAATAAAAATATGAAAGAATTAAAAGTAGGAATTTCCAAAGAGTATTTTGTCAACAGTATCGATAAGGAAGTTCAAGGAGAGATTGAAAGAGCTATTAAAAAATTAGAAAGATTTGGCGCAAAAATTGAAAATATTAAACTATTCGACCCAAAGTATGCAATTGATGTTTACACTATTATCCAAAGGTCTGAAGTCTCATCCAACTTGGCAAGATACGACGGAATTAGGTACGGAAACGGGCGCGATTATTTTAAAGATGAGGCAAAGCGAAGAATTGTGTTTGGTACCTATGCTCTTTCATCCGGATACTACGACCAGTATTACAATAAAGCCCAGCAGGTAAGAACTGTAATCATCAATGATTTTAATAAAGCTTTTGAAAAAGTTGATGTAATAATTGCTCCCACAAGCCCTTCCCTTGCTTTACCTGTGGGGGCAACAAAAGATGCGGCTATGTTTGGAGAAATCGCAGACGTATTGGTAGAACCATCTTCAATCGCAGGCCTAGCGGGTATAAATATCCCCGTAGGGTTTTCGAAATCGGGTCTTCCGATTGGAATGCAGATAATCGGACCGCAATTTAGTGAAGAACTAGTGCTTTCCGTTGCCTATGAATACGAAAAACTTACCCAAAATGAAGAATGGAGGAAGCTTAAACCAAACCTATGAAATATAAAGCGGTAATCGGCCTTGAAGTGCACGTTGAGTTAAAAACCAACAGTAAAATGTTTTGTGCTTGTTCTGCCGAATATTTTGGACAAAAACCAAATACACACACTTGTCCCGTTTGCCTTGGACTTCCGGGAGCACTTCCCGTACCAAATAAAACAGCAATTGAATGGTGTGTAATGCTGGGAATGGCGTTGGGTTGCGATATTCCCCAATTCTCAAAGTTTGACAGGAAAAATTATTTTTACCCCGACCTTCCTAAAGGCTATCAAATATCTCAGTATGACAAACCATTTTGCGTAAATGGAAATATAACCTTACAAAATGGAAAAAGAATTGGAATAACAAGAGTTCACATGGAAGAAGATACAGCCAAATTGACGCATCAATTTGGAACTCAAAATTCAAAATTCAAAATTCAAAAAGACGAAAATTATTCACTTATAGATTTTAACCGGTCGGGAGTTCCTTTGGTTGAAATAGTTACCGAACCGGATTTTGATAATGCCAAAGACGTTATAGATTATCTTAAGAAACTTCAGCAAATCGTAAGATACTTGGGTGTTTCAAATGCCGACATGGAGAAAGGGGATATGCGTCTTGAACCAAACATTTCCTTAAGAAAAAACGCAGAAAAAGAATTGCCAAAATATAAAGTTGAAGTTAAAAACATAAATTCTTTTAGTTTTGTTGAAAAAGCTATAAATTACGAAATAAAAAGACAGACTGAGGTTCTTGAAAAAAAGGGAACTCCGGTTCAGGAAACAAGAGGATGGAACCAGGCAAAACAAAAAACAGTAACGCAAAGAGTAAAAGAAGAAGCAAGCGATTATAGATATTTTCCCGAACCGGATATACCACCCATACGCTGGACAAAATCTCAAATCTCAAATCTCAAATCTCAAATAGGAGAGCTACCGGAAGAAAAATTCAAGAGATTTGAAAGGGACTATGTACTATCCAATTATGACGCTGAAATCCTCACAAGAGGGATAGCTTTGGCAGATTACTTCGAAGAAGCTGTGGATTTAGGCAAAAAACACGGCTTGAGCGCGAAACAAGTCGCAAATCAAATAATTAATAAAAAGGTCGACACTTACAAAATTTTACCTGCGCAGCTTATACTAGAAATAATAAAATTAACAGCTAAAGAAGACATCGATAGGGATGAACTTAGAAAAATTGTAAAAGAGGTACTGGAAAAAAATCCCAAAATACGCAATGATTATAAAGCCGGTAAAAAGAATGTACTCCAATTTGCCATAGGACAAGTTCTGAGCACGGTAGGAAAAAAAATAGATACTAAGGAATTGGTAAAAATAATTATGGAGGAACTAAGATGACCGAAGATAGATCAGAACAACAAGACCAACCATCACGTCCAGAAAGAAGAGGCGAAAGGCGAATAAAAATTGAAACCTATCAAGATTGGCTTCACACACTTCGGGAACAGGTAAAAAAAGGACAAATTACAGAAATGGAAATGAATTATCGAATTGCAAAAGGAATGGTAGCTTCCGATTTGCTTAAAGACAGAGCGAACAAAAAAGCACGAACAGATCCCCTAACAGGACTATATAACAGAGGTGCTTATAAAGAATACTACGAGTCTTATGTTAAAAGCGGCAAACCGTTTGGGTTATTAATCATTGACATAGACCATTTTAAAAAGGTCAATGATACATATGGACACCAGGCCGGAGACGCAATACTAATTCAAATGGGCATAGAGATAAGAAGTAACACCAGACAATTAAGTCAAGAAGATGAGCAAGACGATATTGTTGCAAGATACGGAGGGGAGGAAATCGTCGTTTTGTTAAGCAATATGGAAGACGAAACGGATTTAGAAAAATCCGCGGAAAAGATCAGAATGTCCGTCGCAAGCCATCCGTTTATTGTAAAAGACAAAGCAATAGATGTAACCATTAGCATTGGAGGCGGTATATTTAAAGACGGAGGAAATAAGGACGCATTTTTTAAAAGCGTTGATGGCGCACTCTACACTGCAAAAGATCAAGGCAGAAATAGAACAGTTATATCTAACGCCCAAATGCGCGCTGCGTAAAGATTTAAACTTATGACGGATTTTGTCCATCTTCACAATCATAGCGAATATTCCCTATTGGACGGATTATCCAAAATTTCCGAAATGGTTAAAAGGACTAAAGAATTAGACATGAAAGCGATTGCCATAACAGACCATGGAAACATGTATGGAACGATTAAATTTTATAAGGAGTGTGTTGCGCAGGGAATAAAACCTATAATAGGCTGCGAAATATACATAAGTAAAAGAACCAGACACGATAAAGAAGCGGGTCTTGACGCGGATTCTAATCATCTAATACTTCTTGCAAAAAACGATAAAGGGTATAAAAATTTAATGAAAATAATTTCCGTTGCAAATCTTGAGGGATATTACTACCGTCCCAGAAGTGATTTAGAACTTTTAAGAGAGCACAGCGAAGGCATTATTTGTTTGTCTGCCTGTATAAACGGTTTTGTTTCGCAGCCGCTTCTTGAAGGACAAGAAGACACGGCAATAGAAAGAGCCAAAACGCTGTCAAAAATATTTGGAGAAGAAAATTTTTATTTAGAGATCCAAAAACATGTAAATATCGAAAAGCAGGATATTCTAAATGAAAAAATAATAGATTTATCCGGGAAACTGAGTATTCCGGTTGTTGCGACGAATGATAATCATTATATTTACCCTCAGGACGCAGAAGCCCAAGAAACACTTCTTTGTATTCAAACGCAGACAACACTAAATGATAAAAATAGGAGGCTTACAATGATTTCTTCTCCTGATTTCTACATAAAGAGCAAAGAAGAGATGATCGGGTCGTTTTTAAATCTTCCGCAAGCCATAACAAATTCAACAAAAATTGCCGATATGTGTAACGTTGAGATTGCGCTAGGACAATGGATAATGCCCCTATTTGACGTCCCCAATAAAAAACCCACGGCAGAATTTATCCAAGAAAAAGTAGAAGAAGGTCTTAAAAACAGATACAAAAAAATAACAAAAGATATAAAAGAAAGGTCAGATTACGAGCTTTCTACGATCCTAAAGAAAGGGTATGAGAAATATATTTTAATAGTTGCCGATTTTGTTAGCTGGGCAAAAAGTCAAGGGATTACGGTAGGTCCAGGAAGAGGATCTAATGCAGGTTCAATTGTTTCATATGCGCTTGGTATCTCAGACGTTGATCCGCTTTTTTTTAAACTTCCTTTCGAAAGATTTCTAAATCCGGAAAGACCTTCGCCTCCCGATATCGATCTGGATTTTGCCGACAATAGAAGAGATGAAGTAATTGAATATGTAACAGAAAAATACGGGCGTGATAAAGTAGCTCAAATAATTACTTTTGGAACTATGGAGGCAAGGGGCTCTGTGAGAGATACGGGGAGAGCCTTAGGTCTTCCCTACTCTGTCCCCGACAGAATAGCAAAGATGATGCCTCTTGGATGGCAAGGCCATGCAATGACGATTGATAAGGCGCTTGAACAGAGTCCGGAACTTCGAATCGTTTATCAAACAGAGCCGGAGACCAAAAGACTATTGGATTTGGCAAAAAAGATAGAAGGAGTCGCAAGACACGCTTCTGTTCACGCGGCAGGAGTTGTAATAGCAGACAAGCCTTTAACTGAATATACTCCTCTTCAAAGAGAACCAAATGGCGAAAAGATTATAACTCAGTACGATATGTATACGGTGGGTGAGGACGGCGTAGGGCTTCTAAAAATAGATTTCTTGGGTCTTAGAAATTTAACGATTATTCAGGAAACTCTAAGATTTGTAAAAAAAAATCGTGAACTGGACATCGATTTTTCAAACGTTCCCTTCGATGATACCGATACATACAAACTTCTTTCTTCGGGAGAAACAACCGGAATATTTCAGCTAGAGTCATCCGGAATGAGAAGGTACATAAAAGATCTCAAGCCCACTTCTATTTTTGATCTTCAGGCAATGGTCGCTCTTTATCGGCCGGGACCAATGGCAAACATCCCCGAATTTATAAGGAGAAAGCATAATCCTTCGCTTATAACATATCCCGATAAAAGGCTGGAAGATGTTTTAAAAGAGTCTTATGGAATTATTACTTTTCAGGACGATTTGCTGTTAACGGCAATAAGAGTTGCGGGATATTCGTGGAGTCAGGCAGACAAATTAAGAAAAGCCGTAGGGAAGAAGATTTCTTCCGAAATGAAACAACAACACGATAAGTTTGTAGAAGGATGTGTATCAAACGGAATGAGCAAAAAGAATGCCGAAAAATTATGGACTTTGTTTGAGCCTTTTGCCGGATATGGTTTTGGTAAGGCGCATGCTGCCTGTTATGCAACTATTGCCTATAGAACAGCCTATCTTAAAGCACATTATCCCGTAGAGTTTATGACAGCATTTTTAACAGCCGAGTCAAGAGGTGCAAGCGGACCTTCAAAAAATGAAAAAATCGCAGAAGGAGTTGCAGAATGTAAAAGATTAAACATAAAAGTCCTCCCACCCGATATAAATAAATCTGAAAGCGAGTTCTCCATAGAAGGAAAACACAGCATAAGATTTGGACTTTCCGCAATAAAAAATATTGGAGAAGCGGCAATTAAAAGCATGATTTCATGCAGAAGAGAAGGACTTTTTAAAGACTTGGAAGACTTCTGCGAAAAAGTTGACTTGGGGGCTGTAAACAAAAAAACAATAGAAAGCTTAATAAAGTCCGGAGCAATGGACGCCTTTGGTAAAAGAGCTTCTCTTTTGATAAGGTACTCGGAAATTCTTGGATCTGTTCATAATAAGAAGAAAGAAAAGAAAGAAGGGCAAACCTCTCTTTTTGAAGAATCTTCAGAACCTAAAAATATCGCCACCGATATTGAAGACTTTACTCTAAAAGAAAAATTAAGCTTTGAGAAAGAATTTCTTGGGTTATATTTAACTTCTCACCCAATGATGGATGAACTTTCTTCCATAAAAAATAAAGTTACCCATGAAATCCGTTTAATCATGGAGGAATCGGAAGGATCCAGTGTTAAAATCGGAGGTATTATAGAAAATATGAGAAGAATTTTTACAAAAAAAACGGGCAGTGAGATGGCATTTGTAACCGTAGGAGATGAAAAAGGTATTGCCGTTGAGTGCATAATATTTCCAAAAATTTTTGAAAAATATAGAAGTTATTTATCTAAAGATACTGTGATAGTCATAGATGGCCGGGTTGACACTAAAAATGAGAGGCCTGTTGTCATTGTAGAAAAAATAACTGGAGTAAGTGGAAATTTCTCATCTTGACTTACCCTCATTTTACGCATAAAATAGTAATAAGATGTTCTCATTCCAACCTGAAGTTTTGTTCCACCTTGGATCTTTCAAAATTACAAACACATTGATAGATACTCTACTGATAGATGTCGTTTTAATAACCCTTTGCGTTATAATTACCAAAAATATTAAAATAATTCCAGGGATTTTTCAAAACTCCGTAGAGATGGTTATACAGATGTTTTACGAGATAACCGAATCGGTTGCACAGGAAAAAGCTAAAAAGATATTTCCCTACTTTATGAGTTTTTTTATTTTTATTCTACTTGCCAATTGGAGCGGACTGCTTCCCGGTGTTAACAGCATCGGGTTTTTTGAAGATGGGAAGCTTGTACCTATTTTAAGGAGTGCTACCAGCGATTTAAATACGACACTGGGTCTTGCTCTGGTGTCTGCCCTGGCAACACATACTATGAGTATTAAAACAGTAGGCTTAAAAGACTATATCAGCAGATATTTTTCATTCAACCCTATTAATCTTTTTATTGGCTTTTTAGAAATAATATCTGAAATGACTAAAATCATTTCTCTCTCTTTCCGTTTATTTGGCAATATTTTCGCAGGTGAAGTAGTTTTAATTACCGTTTCCTCGATTTTTGCATTTTTATTTCCGCTACCGTTTCTTTTTCTCGAGGTTATAGTGGGATTTGTTCAGGCGCTTGTTTTTTCTATGCTTACTATGTCTTTTATGGCAATTCTTACTACTCCGCACCATGATACGGCAGCAAATGCAAATTCTGGAAAATATTGATTATGAAAATAAAGGAGGTGAAGCGTAATGAATTTTAGCATATCAGGAGGGCTTATTATAGCGCTTGGAGGAGTTCTTCCGGCTCTGGCCATTGGACTTATTGGAAGTAAGGCTATGGAAGCTATTGGCCGAAATCCTGAAAGCTCAGGGAGAATATTGCCTGCGATGTTATTGTCTATGGCATTTGCCGAGGCAATTGCAATTTACTCCCTAATTTTAGCTTTTGTAAAATAAGATTAATTTATGGAAATTATAAAAAACTTTGGGCTTGACCCTGTTCTTTTGGGCGCTCAAATAATAAATTTTCTGATAATTTTGTTTATCCTTAAAAGGTTTGCCTACAAACCGATTTTGGATATATTAAAAAAACGAGAGAATTCCATTAAGGAAGGTCTTAAACAAGCTGAGGAGGGAAAAAAATTCCTAGATGAAGCTTTAGAAAAAGAGAAAAAGATATTACAAGAAGCGCATAGAAGGGCAGAAAAAATAATGAAAGATGCAAAAGATCAATCGATCGAAAATGGAAAGGAAGCGCAGGAAAATACAAAAAAACAAGCAGAAAGTATGATGACAGCAGCCCGGGAACAAATGATGCAGGAAGCAAAAGAGGCAGAAAAGAAAATAGCCATTAAGGTAAGTGAACTAGCAGTTGAATTTTTGCAAAAATCAATGCAGGATGTCTTTGGCGATAGGCAGCAAGAAGAATTAACGCAAGCGGCCTTAAAAAAGATGAGAAAAGCAGATTAAAATGACAATAAAAGAGATAAAAAAACTGGCAGAGCAAAGTTTTACAAATGAAAATTTAGATATTAAAAAAATAAAAAGGATTATATCTTTGCTTGGAAAAAAACAGTTAAAAGCATATATAAAGTTTTTAAAAAAACTGGAAAATGAAAGGCTAGTCTGGGTATTTACACCCATGGATAAAGTTGAAGATAAAATAACCGACAAAATTAAAAGTATATTCCCTAACAAAAAAATAGAATACGTAAAGGATCCTAATTTGATTGTAGGACTAAGAGTAGTTGATAACGACATGGTTTATGAGTTCAACCTAAAAGATTCCTTAGATAACTTAATTACACATCTAAAACGATCGTATGATTAAAAACGAAGAGATTATAAAAGAACTTGAGAAGAACTTAATGACGTTTTCTCATGACGCAAGAACCAAAAATGTTGGGGTTGTTGAAAAAAACAGCGATGGAGTTGTAGTTGCCTCGGGATTATCCCAAGCTTTTATGGGAGAACAGGTAGAATTTGAAAATGGAGAAAAAGGGATGATACTAAATCTTGATGAAGATTATGTTTCTATAATTGTTTTTGGGGGAGGAGAGAAAATAACAGAAGGAAATAAAGTAAAGACGACGGGAAAAATTTTAAGCATAATGGCATCGGAAAAGTTAATAGGCAGAGTTATATCTCCGTTAGGAGATCCGTTGGATGGAAAACCCGGTATTAGAGCAGGTAAATCTATGCCGCTTGAGAAAATAGCAGCCGGCGTTATAGAAAGAGAACCGGTCCACACCCCCCTGAAGACCGGTATTAAATTAATAGATGCAATTATTCCAATCGGCCGAGGACAAAGAGAACTAATTATCGGGGACAGAGGATTAGGAAAAACAGCTATCGCAGTCGATACAATAATCAACCAAAAACCCAAAAAGAATTCCAAACTAAAACCTGTTATCTGTATATATGTTGCGATAGGACAAAAACAAAGTACAGTTGCTCAAGTTATTGAAAAATTAAAGGAAGCCGGAGCAATGGATTACACCATTGTAGTTTGCGCAACAGCGGGAGACCCCGCAGCGCTTCAGTATTTAGCGCCTTACGCAGGAGTCGCTATTGCCGAGTCATTTATGGAAAAAGGAGAAGATGTTTTAATAATTTATGATGATTTATCAAAACATGCATGGGCATATAGACAAATTTCTCTAGTTCTAAGAAGACCTGCCGGACGGGAAGCGTATCCCGGAGATATATTTTATTTACACTCAAGGCTTCTTGAGCGAGCCGTAAAGCTCAATAAGGAATTTGGAGGAGGATCTATTACCGCTCTTCCGATTGTAGAAACTCAGGCAAACGATATCTCAGCCTATATCCCCACAAATATAATCTCTATAACAGACGGACAGATTTACCTTCAATCGGATTTGTTTAATGGGGGCATAAGGCCTGCAATAAGCATAGGTAATTCCGTATCAAGGGTTGGAGGAGCCGCTCAAACCCCCGCGATAAAATCTGCTGCCGGTAAAATGCGGCTTGAACTTGCACAATACCGAGAACTCGCAGTATTTGCTCAATTTGGCTCAGAACTTGATCAGGCAACATTAGCTCAGCTTGAAAGAGGAAAAAGAATGACAGAAATTTTAAAACAGCCGCAGTATCAACCTATGCCGGAGTCTCTTCAGGTCTTAAGCATCTGGGCGGTGACGAACGGATTCTTAGATGATATTGGGGTTGAATCGACTAGAAAATTTGAATCGGAATATCATACTTACACAGAGAGAAATCATCCTGACATAATTAGAACAGTAGAAACAGGAGAAAAGCTAACCGAAGATATTATTAAAAAAATGGGGAAAGCAACGGACGAATTTAAGAAAATTTTTAGTAAATAACTATGGCAAGTACTATTATAATAAAAAAGCGAATCCAAACGGCATTAAATGTCTCAAAAACAACCCGGGCAATGCAAATGATTGCAACATCAAAGCTTAAGAAGGCCCAGAACGCTACAATTTCGGCCCGGCCATACGTAGAAAAACTGATGGAATTATCAAAAGCGCTTACGGATAGATTGGGAGAAAGGGATTTAAATGAATATATGATGGAAGCAAAAGACGCAAGCGATACCCTTCTTTTGGTTTTTTCACCGGACAAAGGACTTTGCGGAGGACTAATAACGAATTTAGCAAAGGAATTGATCAATCAAAGCAAACAGAACGGGAAAATAAAGTATGTAACGGTAGGTAAAAAAATTGAGAACATAACAGCCAGGCTTGGAGAAGAAATAGTTGCCTCCTTTGGCTTTGGCACTATTTTGCCAATATTTGATATGGTTTATCCAATGGCAAAAATCATAGATGATTATTTTTTAAATAAAAAAATCGCAAATGTAAAGATTTTATACACTCATTTTTTGACTGTATTTTCTCAAGTACCAAGAATAGAAACTATTTTACCTATTAGAATACAAAAAACAGGTGAGGACAGCCGGGAAAGTTCTCCATTTACTCTATTTGAGCCAAGTCCAAAAGAAATTCTGCCTTCGCTTTTGCGACACTATCTTGAAATGGTTTTATATCAATATTTACTGGAAAGTTATCTATCGGAGCAGGCAGCCAGAATGGTTGCAATGAAGAGCGCCACGGAAAATGCGCAAGAAATAATAGATTATTTAAAACTTGAATACAACAAACAGAGACAAGAGAAAATTACCAATGAAATACTGGATATTGGCTCAGCCGCCGCCGCTTTTGCCTATGAATAAAAACGAAGGATTTATCATAAAAATTCAAGGACCTGTTGTGGATGTTAGATTCCCGATTAATCCGCCTTCGATTAACGAAGCGCTGGTTTTAGAAACTAAAGATAAAAAGCAACTAATTCTTGAAGTAGCTTTTATTACGGGAGGTAACGAAGTAAAAGCTCTTGCGATGGGACCAACAGACGGACTAAGAAGAGGAATGAAGGTAGAAAGAACAAATGCTCCGATAAAGGTGCCTACGGGCCCTAAAACACTCGGCCGAATATTCAATGTGTTAGGACAACCGATAGATGGGAAAAAATTAGAAAAAGATTCTATAAAGTATAAGCCGATTCATCAGCCTCCCCCATCGCTCGTTGAGCAAGAAACAAAACCTCAAATTCTTGAAACGGGTATTAAAGTTATTGATTTAATCACACCATTTACAAAAGGCGGGAAGATAGCTGTTTTTGGAGGTGCTGGAGTCGGGAAAACCGTAATTGTAAAAGAACTCATTAGAAATATTGCGGTTGAGCACAAAGGACATTCTGTCTTTGCAGGCGTTGGCGAACGTACCCGCGAAGGAAATGACCTTTGGCTTGAAATGAAAGAAGCAAAGGTTTTAGACAAAACGGTAATGGTTTTTGGACAAATGAATGAACCTCCTGCAAATAGATTAAGAGTTGCATTAACTGCCCTTACAATGGCAGAATACTTCAGAGATGAGAAAAAAGAGGACGTTCTTCTTTTTATCGACAACGTCTTTAGATTTGCTCAAGCGGGATCCGAGGTCTCAGCAATTTTGGGAAGAATGCCATCGGCGGTTGGATACCAACCGACGTTAGCTTCGGAAATGGGAAATCTTCAGGAAAGAATTACATCTACAAAGCATGGGTCGATTACATCGGTTCAGGCAGTCTATGTTCCTGCAGACGATTATACAGATCCTGCTCCTGTAACCATTTTTTCTCACCTTGATTCAACTTTAACCCTCGAGCGATCTATCGCAGAGCAGGGCCTTTATCCGGCAGTGGATCCTCTCACCTCCTCCTCCAGAATCCTTGATCCAAATGTTGTAGGACAAGACCATTATAATGTTACCCAGGAGGTAAAAAGGGTTCTCCAAAGATATAAAGATCTTCAGGATATTATTGCAATCTTAGGAATAGATGAGCTGTCTTCGGAAGATAAACTTATTGTCTCCCGTGCTCGAAAAATCCAAAGATTTTTAAGCCAGCCCATGTTTGTTGCCGAAATATTTACGGGACAGCCGGGTAAGTATGTAAAAATTGAAGATACGGTTAGGGGATTTGGGGAAATTCTTTCGGGAAAGCACGATAAAATTCCGGAATCTGCATTTTTTATGGTGGGAACCATCGATGAGGTGGTAAAAAGAACCTAATATGAATTTAACTTTGGAAATAATTACACCCGAGAAAGTCGTATATAAAAACGAAGTAGACGAACTGGTTGCTCCAACCGTTAACGGGCAAATTGCAATCCTACCAAACCATGTCGGACTCCTTACAAAAATAATCCCGGGAGAGCTTATAATCCGAAGAGCAAATTCTCGGCAGGCTCTTGCCGTAACCGGCGGATTTTTAGAAGTAGCGAAAAACCATATCAGTATTCTTGCGGATTATGCGATAAGAGCGGAGGATATAGAAGTTGCAAAAGCCCTGGAAGCTCAAAAAAGGGCGGAAAAGGCAATGGCAGAAAAAACCAGCGACAGAGACTTTAAGATGGCTCAGGCAGACTTAATTAGAGCAATAACAGAGCTTAGAGTCGCAACAAAATATAAGAGAAAAGCCTCAAGACCCACGGAAGTTTAAATTATATAGGGAAATTTTCAGGCTTCTCTTCTATGGGATCTATCAATAAATAATCGTCGGCTTCCGTAACAAATACTCTTCCGCCTGTTTTGATGAAGTCTCCAAGCGTTTTTCCTTGCGGAAATTGACCTAACCACTCCTCGCTCCCGCTCAACTCAAATCTAATTCCGGTTTCAGTATCTCCGTGAACTCTGGAGATATCAACCTCTTCGGGCCTTCCCGGAATAGTAATTTTTTTTGGATTTTCCTTGTTATTATTCATTATTTCTTATCTGCTTTTAGCAAAATAGCTTTTTACATCATCATACTGTCGTTGATCTATCCTACCAGATCTTAAGTAATATCTAAGAAGATTTGAAATCGTAAACGCAGCATGACACCTATATCCTTTTTTTCCAAGCAACTGTACTCCACCCTGCTCTCTGTCTACCAAAAATACAATATCTTTTACGTTAATTCCGTTTCCTTCTAATACTTCTATGGCCGGAAATTTACTATCTCCTTCTGTAATTAAATCATCGATAAGAATCGCCGTGTCGCCTCTTCTAAATGTTCCATCAACTTGCGCTCCGCTGCCATAGCTTTTCTTATCTGTTCTCGGGGTCACCATTGGGACGCCAGTGACCTGAGAAAGGATAGATACAATAGGAGTAATTGCAGTAGGAACATCAGCAAAAAGATCAAAAGGTAAATCCTTCATTAACTCCTGGTAAACCCTACATGCCAGTAATTTGACTTGGGGAGATGCGGATCGCAAAAGTCTTAAATCAAAATAAATTGGCGACAAAGGAGCAGTTGGATTTTTTTCATGAAGTCTTAATCTAAAACCACCAAATTTTACTGCTCCCATCTCAAATAATGCATCCGCTAGCTCTTTTTGAGACTGTGTCATTCCTTCCGGATTTTCGCGATAATAGTTGATTTCTTTTCTTAATTTTTCTGCTTCCCGCCTGGCTGCGTCTCCGACAGTCTCATTTTCTTCTCTTTTGGCAAATATAACACTTCGTGAAGCATTTATAATCATTCCTTGTCCGTTTTGATCCATGCCATTCGCTACTGTGGCTTGTACTTCTGCTCCTTGCGTACCAATACCGGGAAGAAGTATTTGCATGTTGGGTGAAATTTTTCTAACCAGAGAAAGTTCTTCTGGATATGTTGCCCCAACTACGATACAGCAATTGTTATTTTTATTCCAAAATTTAGAAATTCTCCATGCCATCGCAAGATATATAGGCATTTCTGTACTACCTACTGCCTCATATAATTCAATAAGTTCTTCCCTATTTGTTGCAACTCGATTAATTGAGACCGGAAGATTCTGAAATTCCTCAGATCCAGGATTTGAAGTTTTTACAACACCAATTATGCCCTTGTCCTCCATATCTAAAAATGGCTGCAGGGCCACTTGCCCCAGCCATGGATTAACAGTTACGGCATCAAACTTATAACGATCAAAAGCAGTTCGGATATGTCCTGTATTTGTATTCCCGATGTCACCCTTTTTTATGTCTCCAATTACGGGAATATATTGATATTTACGATGAACATATTCCACAGTTCTTTCCAAAGCTGCCTCTCCCCCAGGAGTATCTTCATAGAAAGCGGTGTTGGGTTTAAAAGCGCATACTAAATCAGACGTAGAATCTATGATAGTTCTATTAAATTGAAAAGTGCCTTCCTCTCTTCCCAAAACTTTAAACTCTCCGGGAATTTTGCTCCAGTCCGTATCTAGTCCTATACAAAGAGGCCCTACTTTTTTTTGTAACCTCTCAAGTTTCTCTTTAAATGTTCTAGGAACGGCTTCTCCTGTCTCAAGATGTCTTGATACTTCAGTACGTGGCATAAATTTATTAGAGGCAGAATTTTACTTTCTCAACATACTACAATAAACTATCTATTTCAAGAGTCAAAAATAATCTAAGTAATTTGCTCTTTGAGGTTAAATTTCATACAATAAACCCATTGCCGAGTCAAACTCGGCTTTGCCGGAGTAACTCAGTTGGTAGAGTAGCTCTTTCGCCTGCCCGCCATCGCCAACATAGCTCAGTGGCAGAGCAGCTGTTTCGTAAACAGCAGGTCGTTGGTTCGATCCCAACTGTCGGCTCAAGATAAATAAAAATATGGATAAAGAAAATACAGATCCAATTGAAGAAAAAACAAAACCCATTGAACCACCTATAGTTGACGGAGATAAAAAATTGGAGGAAACTACTAATATGCCGAGAAGCTCTCATCTTTCTAAGAAATTTCAAAAGAAATCCAGGAATACTTTAATTCTTAGTATTTTAGGAATTATTGCTATTCTTTTTCTTATGCTCAGATACGGACTTCCTTTAATTAGTGACGCTAGTTTTTTGTTTGGAAGAGTAACGAGCTCCACTGACACGGA
>JBBTYY010000013.1:0-1097 GCA_038061615.1 Patescibacteria group bacterium
TATTAGAAAATTTGGATTTAAAACAAAAGTTTTAAATTTCTGTAAAGAAAATTTCATCTAGAGGGTTTTTTTCTGCGCCAGATAACTTTGTTGTAAACTGTAAAATTCCACATCATAAGAAATCCGGTTCCAATTATAAAATAAATGTTTACGAACAACCTGCTGTCCTGCCCTATCAGCTGTCTCAAGAGAAAAATTGTCCCTGTCTGAATAAATATAACCCCAAAAGAAGATGTTGCATAAAACTGCATCATTTTAAGAAAGTAGCTTGTAACACTTGTTGCCCTACGTTCTCCAAATGTCCATAAATTATTAATGTTGTAGTTGGAAAATATTGCAAGAACTGCACCGAATAAGTTCGCTGCCTCTGGTGGAATATCAAAAAAAGTAATCAGGAGATTGAGAACAACCCAATTTATAATAAATCCGGTTCCCCCAACTATCAAGAACTTACCGAATTTTCCATTGATTAATATTTCTTTAATCCGAGCTGAGAGTACATATTTGAAAACCTCCATTATGTATCCTAAAGGCGCTATTTTTGACTTTCCAAGATTCCTGTCGCTAAAATGAAAAGGAACCTCTCCGATTTTAAATCCGTCACTTATAGCCATGTGTAAGAATGATATCTGAAAAATATACCCTTTATAGTTATCTAATTTTTCTTTCTCTGCCAGAAAAACTTCTTTCTTAAGAGCCCTAAATCCTCCAGTCCAATCATGAACTGAAAATTTCATAAACACGGTTCTTACAAAAAGATTGGCAACGATTGAAAATATTTTTCGGGAGAGCGGCCAATTTTCAGGAATTGATCCTCCATCACTATACCTATTTCCAACTACCATATCATATCCATCTTCTATTTTCTTGAGAAACTCAGGAATTTTCTTAGGATCATGCTGAAAATCTGCATCCATCTCAAACATTATTTCTGCATTCATTTTTTCAATTGCATAATCCATCCCCCGCACATAAGCAGCTCCCAATCCCTTTTTCTCACCGGAATTAATATCGATATTTTTCCATTTTTTCATAAGTACCTTAACGTCCTCAGCTGTACCATCAGGAGAATTATCATCAGCAACCAGAATATTCAT
>JBBTYY010000014.1:0-14683 GCA_038061615.1 Patescibacteria group bacterium
CCAGACAGACCCATGACACGAGAAGTTGCTCTTACTAAGCTTATTGTTTTGGGCTCAGGTAGTGTGGTAAAGTATTTACTTTTGAGAAGATCCATTGCATAATCGGAAATTCTGTGACCTTCTGCGGTAAGGGCTTTTTCGAGTTTCTTTGGCTTCATTCCGCCAATAGTAAGATCTGGAAGACGAATTACTCCTTCGGGGAGAACAAGAGATTCTGAAAAACTTTCTTGAGTACCGTTTGCTCGTTCTTCTTCTGCTAAAGCAGAATAGAAATTTGCCTTTGGAGCATTTCCTCTCTCTTTATAATAGAGAGCTAATTTATCTAATTCTGCAGCCATGATTGAGGAATATTACCATACTATGAGTTATATGACAATAGGCTACAATTTTCTTAACTCCTCTTCTATAAATCCTTCTATTTCTCCGTTTAAGACCGCATCTGTATTTGAGGTCTCAAAACCGGTCCTAAGATCTTTTACCATATGGTACGGATGAAGAACATAAGATCTAATCTGATTACCCCATCCGGGAGTTTTATATCCGCCTTTTAATCTTTGCTCTTCTTTTTTTCTTTCTTCTTCTTTTAATATCCAAAGTTTTGCTTTTAAGAGTTTTAGCGCGTATTCTCTATTCTGCGCCTGATATCTTTGAGCTTGCGCCGTTACTACAATGCCCGTTGGTTTATGCTTAAGTCTTACCGCCGTTGAAACTTTCTGCACATTTTGTCCTCCGTGACTGCTTGCCCTATAAAAGTCCCAGTCTAAATCTTCTTCTTTTATGTCAAGTTTTTCCTCTTCTCCTAAATTCGGCATAACCTCAACTAAGGCAAAAGAAGTATGTCTTAATTTATCCGCATTAAAAGGAGAAAGTCTAACCAATCTATGGACTCCCGCCTCCCCCTTTAAATATCCATATGCATATTTCCCATTTACAGAAAGGGTTATGCTTTTAATTCCGACTTCCTCGCCCAAAGTCTCATCAAGCTTTTCAAAACTCCAGTTTTTTCGCTCAAAATATCTCGCGTACATTCTAAATAATATCTGTGCCCAGTCCATTGCTTCAACGCCGCCTTGCCCTGCATGAATGGAGAGAATTGCAGATCGGCCGTCATAATGACCAGAAAAATATAGTAATTCTTCAAGTTCTTCTAAAAGCTTTTTAGCTTCATCAAATTTCTCGCCTGCTAGAAGCTCCTGTAATTTTTCCGCATCACTTATTTCTTTTTGAAAATCCGCTAATTCTTTCATTTTTAATGCTGCCGCCTTTTGATCCTGCCAAAAAGAAGGATTTAAGCTTTGCGCTTCAATTAATCGCACTTCTTTTCTTTTTTCTTCTATATCTAGATTGTCCAGGAGTTTTTTTGCTCTTTCTTTTAAGTCATCCATAAATTATTTAATAAAAAGACTAAAAAGCAGAATTACCGCAGATAATCCCATGATAAAAGCTGTAAGTGCCCCCAAGATATTAAGAAAAGGACTATTTGTTCTCTCTCCCATAATTTTTTTATTATTTGCAATTAGAAGAATCATTACAATAAGAGGAGGAGCTATTATACCATTTATTACCGCGCTGTAATAAAGCGCCACGATCGGATCGATTCCAATAAAATTGATCAATAATCCAACTAGAGTTGCTATTGTTATGACCCCATAAAATCCATGAGCTCTATTGAGTTTTTGATAAAGACCTTCCCTCCATCCAAAAGACTCAGAAATGGCGTAAGAAGCAGAACCGGCAAGAATTGGTAATGCTAAAAGTCCAGTTGCAACAATTCCCACAGCAAAAAGAAGAAAAGCATAATCGCCTGCCAAAGGTTTTAAGGCAAGAGCCGCATCCGAAGCGCTATTGATTTTAGTTATACCATGAGTAAAAAGTGTTGTGCCTGTTGTTATTATTATAAAAAACATCACCAGGTTTGAAAAAAGCATTCCTATTACAGTATCAAGGCGTAGTCTTGATATATCTTTAGGGGTTATCCTTGGCTGTCCGGCTCCCATTCTTCTTAGCTTATGATGCGCAACTTCTTCTTCTACCTCTTCATCTGCCTGCCAGAAAAAAAGGTACGGAGAAATTGTTGTTCCTAAAATTGCAACAATATTAAAAATATAAGTTTTATTAAATTCTATATGAGGAATAATCAAAGAAGCAAAAACCTCCTTCCAGTCAAGTTTTATTGTAAACGCCGCGACAACATAAGATAAAAGAGCAAGAGCTAAGTATTTAAGGTATTTTGAATAGGTCTTGTAGGAAACAAAGATTTCAAGAACAAGTGTTAGTACAACCATTCCAATAAGCCAATAAACAAATGGAAAGCCAAAGACAAGCTGAGCCGATGCCGCCATTGCCCCAAGATCTGCTCCGATATTAATAGTATTTGCAAGAAAAAGAAGAAAAACGGATGAATAAAGAACTTTTTTAGGGTAATGAAGTCTTATTACGCCGGCCAAGCCTTTCCCCGAAACAAGACCGATTCTTCCGCACATTTCCTGAATCGCTACCATCATAGGGAAAGAAAAAAGAGCTGTCCATGCTTGGGCAAATCCAAACAATGCTCCGGTTTGAGAATATGTTGCAATTCCCGAAGGATCATCATCGGATGCTCCTGTAATAAACCCGGGACCTAGAATTGAAAAAATTTTCTTAATTTTTTTCATTTTATAATCCGCCGCAGATATTAAGACATGCGTCTTTTATTTGATTTTGAGGTAGTCTTTCCAGAGATTTAACATCATTTATTATTTTTTGAATTTGCGGAGAAGAAGAAGCTATTTCATCTATATTAATTGTATTTATCTCTTTTTTGATCGATTCTATTTGTTTTCCTAAAGCTTCCTGTACGCTAGGCTCGGATTTTGTAGATAAAACCGATTCTTTAGAAGGCATTTCTTGTTTATTATTCGAAGAAAAAAAATTTGGAAAAATGCTTCCTCTAAATGTATAAACTGCTCCCCCTATCGCAAAGATTGCAAGAGTTGCTATTAAAATTCTTTTTTTATTCCAGGATTCCTCAAATTTTACCTCCTTCATGAAATTATTGTAGGCTAAGACAATTTCTTTTGCAATAAAACAAGATAAAAGTGTTATAATTTGCTTATGAACCTTAAAAACCTTCAGGGAAAAATAAAGGTATTAAATGAAAAGACAAGTCCTCACTATAAACTTTATTCCCAAGCAGAAAAGGAAATACTTACAAAAACGGTTAAGCTAAACGAGGAAGTCGGAGAATTATGTAATGATATTTTATCTGTTTTAAAACTGCAAAGAAGAGCAAAGCTTGAAAAATTCGATAAAAGAAATATTTACGAAGAGTTTGCCGATGTTATAATAACCACAGTTCAGCTTGCCCAAGCAGCGGGAGTAGACATAGACAGAGCAGTCGGTGATAAATTAAAAAAGATCGAAGAAAAATATATTAAAAAAAGATGATCCCTTTTAACAAAATTTACTCAATTGTTGCAAAAATCCCAAAAGGAAAAGTGATGACCTATAAGCAAATTGCAAAAATGGCTGGAGTTAAAACCCCACGCATTGTCGGTTTTGCCCTTCATAAGAATTATGATCCAAAAAATATCCCATGCCATAGAGTAGTTAAAAGTAATGGATATTTAGCAGATGGGTATGCTTTTGGAGGCTTAAAAAGGCAAAAGGAAATTTTACAATCAGAGGGAATAATGTTTAACGAAAATTTTGTGAATTTAGACAATTTCCAATTTAAAAACTGATGGAAACTGCAAGAACTAGAATCCTCCCGTTAAATTGTGTCTGCAAGAGTATTTGCTAAATGTCTAAAGGCGTGAGGATTTGCCACAAGAGCAGAATGTGTGCCCGGAACTTCAATATTTTTCGCTTGATGACTGTTGTCAACAGTAGAACGCCAATCAATCACACCATCATCTATAGTATAAATATAAGTTGTCTTTATCCCTCCATGCAGGGGTTCTGATAATTGTTCCTTTCTTTTTCTAAGCTCATCAGGCTGATTAAAAGAAGGAACCGTCATATTTGCCCATGCTAAAACAAAAGGATCAACATCTTTTTCAAAATCTCCAATAGGACTTCCAAATGCTGTAAAACTTGCTATTTCATTTGGATTTAAATGACATACACCTCTTCCAACAACTCCTCCCAGACTATGACCTACTATATGGACCTTTTGTCCCTCACGCTTATGAATTTCTTTTACCCTTTGGGATAATCTTGTAATTTCGTGCTCTGGATTTCTATGATAGATAATTCCTGAAGGATACACTCTATAATTTATTCTTCTTAAAAACGTATTGAGATAGAAAAGACTTGCGTCGCTTGCCGTAAAGCCCGGGATTGTAAGTACGGGGTCCCCGGTGCCATGCGGAACTCCGAATCCAAAATAAATAGGGTGGAATTGGATGTTAAAAAATTCTCCGACTGCCCTTACTTCGTTTACCAGAGGCATACGTCCCTCTCCTGGAAGAAATTGCGGATAAGCACCTCTCTCTGCCGGCGCTAAGGCCATAGATAAGTCCTCTAGCCTAAGTAAATACCTTTTATCCTGAGTTGTCAAGATATAATCAGTTCGGCCGGCCGGTGACGCAAAAACTTAATTTTCAAAATAATCGTATACTTTTTTAGATATATCTGCTATTCGTTCTTCTGAGGCAGCGGGCAAATCGCTCTTGGATAAAACCACGATAATGAATTCGCTCTTTGGCCCATAAACAATACCTCCGTCATGTGTAAAAAAATCTATCTCGCCTGTTTTATGAGCAACGATAGCTTCGGACGGTAAATATTTAGGCAATTTATTATTCAGTTTTTGTTTTTTTAAAAGATCCAGCATTTTATTTGAGTCCTGCGGATTTGCAAGTTTTCCTTTATATAATTTCTCAAAGAAAAGCGCTGTGTCATACGGCGTAGATGTCGGAGAACTACCATCAGTACCTACTGTTGATTCATTAAATCCTTCTTTATGTAAAAACGCCTTAACACTTGATAGCTTTATTTTTTCAATAAGCAAAAGGGAAGCATAATTATGAGAAATCGTAATCATCTGCTGCAAGGCCTGGTTAACTGTAAGTGTTATGGCTCCTTCGGTTAATTCTGCCGACTCGGAGGAAATATTAAATTTATCATTCAACACCTTTATATCTCCACTCAGCTCTTCATCTCCTTTTAATTTTCCATTTCCAATCTGATCAATTGCTGCCGCCATAACCCAAATCTTATATAAACTTCCCGATTCAAAAACCGTGTGTTCGTTTAGGCCATAGGATTGCCCTGTCTTTAAATTTTTAATAAAGACTCCGTATGATCCTTTTGTTCCTTCAAGAGAATTTTGAACAATGTTTTTTAAAGAATTATTTTTAAAAGGCGCGGCAACAAAAGACACGATATCTGACAGTGGTGAGATTAGCTGATTCTCATTTTGTTCTTTTTTTGCGAATTGGCTGAATATAATATATATAACAAGTAATGTTGCAAAGATGAATCCTAAAAGTTTAAGTAATTTTGTTGAACTGTGCTGATTCCTCATTTATTCATATAAAACCTGGTAATTTTTTTCTACCAATTAGACAGGAAGTGAAATTTTAAGTGCTGGAGGCAAAAACTATATAGGAATATAAAAACCAAACTTGAATTTTAGAATTAGAAAGAGACTCAGAGCGAGAAGCGCAAAAATAAATACCACTAAGAATATTGGATCAATGCTTGAATTATGCTTTGCAGACTTTGCCATAACTCTATATTTTCAGAAAAAGAGAGGTTTGTCAATATATCTTTTAGGATCAATCCGGCCAGTGGTATTTTAGAAAGCTGGTTTTTGGGAACGGGCATCTGATACTTTCTTAGCTCTTTCTAAAAAGGTTTTTTGGGCAGCTTCCGCATTCTCATCTTTTCCTGCCCAAACACTTAATGCTTCATCCTGCAAAGCCCGCCCAAATGAATAGCTTAACTGCCAAAGGCTTCCTGCAATCATATTTATCCGGGCTAAGTTCTCTGTTGCCTGATCAGGAGTCTGTCCGCCCGATAAAAATACTATTCCCGGAATTTCCTTTGGTACAACTTCCAAAAATGTTTCTACTGTTGCTTTGGCAACTTCTTTGCTGCTTGCTTGAGTTTGACATTTTTTGCCTGAGATTACCATATTGGCCTTTAAAATTATCCCTTCTAGAATAACTCTATGTTCTGCCAATTTTGCAAAAAATGCTTTTAAAGTTCTGGCTGTTACTTCCCTGCAAATTTCTAAAGTGTTATCTGCGTCCATTAATACTTCTGGTTCAACTATAGGAACAATATCTTGTTCCTGACAAAGGGATGCATATCTTGCCATAACTTCTGCATTTGCCTCAATACAAGCATCAGTTGGGATATTCTGCCCAATTGTTATTACTGCTCTCCATTTGGCAAACTTTGCCCCTATTTGTACATATTCTTCTAATCTTTCCCTTAACCCATCTAGACCTTCTGTGATTTTCTCCAGAGGAGAATTTGGCAAATCCACTACCCCTTTATCTACCTTGATTCCAGGCAATATACCTTTGTTTGAAAGATATTCTGGGACAGAAATGCCATCAATTGATTGCCTGATTGTTTCATCAAACAGAATCACTCCGGATAAGTAATTCTCGATACCAGGAGTCGTAAAAAGAATTTTTCTGTAAGCTAAATTTGTATCAGGATTAGACTCCAGGCCAATTTTGTCAAACCTTTTTTGGATAGTTTTAGAAGATTCATCAGCTGCTAAAATTCCTTTTCCTTTTGCCACCATGGCTCGAGCTGTAGCTTTTAAGACTGCTGCATTCATTGTTTTTACTTTACCACATTAATGGTGAATTTTTCTAGTTATTTTTATACCATCCTTGGAAACAGATAAGGTTGTGATTGTATGTCCGCCTTTCTCTTTCTCAACTCCTTTAAGATCAAACCATTTGTTTTCTGGAGTTATAGCAGAAATTGAAACAAAACAATCCTTCTTTTTCCCGGAAACCAAATCATCAATGCTCCAAACCTTTGTGTACATTGATTGAATCTGCCTATCTGCAGACCACCCTCTCCCTTCAACTACAGCATCCAAAGCTTTCCCGGCTACCGCTGCTAATATCCCCTCCTCAAATCCTCCGCTTCCTAAAACTAAATGTATTCCCTTTTTATGGGTACTAGGGTCCAAACAAGATAAAACGGATGGCAAAAAATCCCCAGCCGCAATTTTGATTAAATTAACTCCAAATTTCTGACAGGCATTTATATAATGTGCATTTCTGTCACGATCCATCACCACCACATTCACTTTAGATGGCTCCACTTTAAAAGTGTCTACAACTTCTGCCAGATTTTCTTCAACAGGTTTATTTATAGAAATCTTACCCTTAAGCTGAGGCGGACCAAATAATTTATCCATATAATCTATGTCAGTTGGTGTTCCCATTAAGCCTCTATTGGAAGAAACAGCTACAACAGAAACGGCTCCGGGAGAATTTAGCTTAGCAGCTTTCGATCCTTCCACAACGTCATTGACCATGTCCAATTTTAAATTCCCGCTGCCAAAAACTCCTTCCAGGGTAGGCAATGCTTCCCCATATTGATGAACATGTTTTCTGCCCTCTGACCCCACAATTTCCATAACAAATGGGATATCGGTCAATGCTGTTCTCATAGCATCAACACCTGCTTGATCTATTAATTTTTCCCTTTTAATAGATTCTTCTTCTGTTAATAAGTCTTGCGGAGTAAAACCTTTTTCTTTTATGAGCATGGAAACACTTAGTGCAGTAAGCTCTGTAGCGCGAGTAATGTAGTTTGCAACTTTATTCACCATACAAGTAAATCATACCAAATTCTATAATTAAACTTAAAGTATATTTAATCCATAAGTTATTGTAAGTGAATTTTAATCCGGCCAGTGACGTTTTTTATTTTGATAATTCCAAAAATTCATCTCTTGTAAAATTAGCCTGCTTGAGAATAGACTGGAATGTTCCAGGGGCAATCGGCTTATTGTGAATTGCTATAGTAATTTTCCGTCCATCTGAATGCATGAGCCTTACGTGACTTCCTGTCTGTCTTTTGATCACAAAACCTTGTTTTATGAAAACCTTTAGCAATTTTTTCGGAGTAATTTGAGGCAATTTACTCATTTACTGCGCAAATGATGCTCCTTTTGGGAGATTTACTCGGGATTTTGTAACAAATGCTTCTTCAGTTTCAAGAGGAATATCTTCTTTCTCCTCAGCTAAAGACTCTAGATGAAACTCTATGAGTGATTTAATTTCTTTTTCGACCTCTTCTATCGTATCTGCATCCGTCGCAATTCCCAGTATTGGCACATAAGCCATATAGCATATTTTATTTGTCCCAAGACGTCTTTGTCTTTCGACAATAACAGTATAGTTGGCGATCTTTTGTTGCATATATATTTATATTAGTACAATTGATGACCAAAAACAAGCATGATTTTGAAGTTTACTGGTAAGAGCTTTATTATTTTTATATAATTAACCGTATGGGAGCAATAAGAAGCAAATCTATAAGTCATAAACTTAAAAGAGCTGTGGCTTTTGCTGGATGGCGAAGGAATATAAGCGGAAAAGAGAAATTGATCGCAAAAGAGCTAAGATCTAAAAAATCTATCGACTAATCCAGCCAGTGGCATTTTTTGAAATGCTAGTTTAATGGAATACACATGCAATACGACTTTCTATTGCTTTTTAGATGACTGCAGTTCTATAATTTAACCAATGCCCGAAGAATTGATTGACTATGTAAAGAGAAGTTTGGCAAACAAGGTACCTGAAGCTACGATAAGAGAAAATCTCCAAAAAGTTGGCTGGTCTACAAATAAAATAGAAAAAGTCTTTCAGCAACTTGATACTTCCCCAGACCCAAACGGCAACATAATTACCAATAGGGAATCGTTGTCGTCTTTTATACAGTCTGAGGAACCAATAGCTAAAGGAGAGCCACCCACCAAAAAAATTAGCCACAAGAAAATTTTTGTCTCGTTTCTAATCTTTAGCTTCGTTACTACACCCATTTATTTTCTAACGCCAGATGGTTTACTTATTAGATTACTTTTTCCAAACGAACGTCTTAGCACTTTAGGATTAGCCGGTGCGACTGATCTTATAATGGCACATCTTATTGTAATACCAATAATTGCGGGCATATTGAGTACGCTGACAATAGTTGGTCTAAATATGCTTAGGAGAGTTGGGTTTGGAGATAAAATCGTTGCGTATATATTCTTAGGTATTGCCGCTATCGGTGTTCTATTTCCATTTTACAGCATCGTCTCTTTGCGTTTGAGTTACAGTACGGAAGTCAGTTCTATTCCTTCAAAAGTAGATTTTCAAATCTATAAGCCAAACAGTGGTAGCCCATTCAAAAATTTACATGAGAGTTATCAAATATCTTCTGAAAGCTCCGATAAAAGATGTATAGCAGTCCAGTATAGTTACTATGGATCAACCAGTGGGGCAATTTTAACAGAAATGAAAGTTGGGGAAACTAACTGTCCAGATGCGTTTTATTTAAATGCAAGTGATTATGATAAGTATTCAAAAATTGCCGATACTGGAAAAGTGGAACAGTACACAAACTATAAGGTAACTAGCAAAAAAGTAGGCGGGGCAACAGTTTTAGTAGTATACGATACGCAATCTGGATTGCTAATATCTCTTTATGGGATAAAGTCAAACACTTTAATTATAGTTCGTGCAGGATGTACGGTTACTGATGATCATAAAGAATGTGAGCAGAAATATCTTGATTTTTATGCTTCTCTTGAACCATTGAAGTAGGTTTTCTAATTTTTGTGTTGAGGAGCATTTATTAATCCACATTTCTTGTACTTATATGGTTTTCCATTTGAATCCACCGCTCCACATGGACAGGGGTCGTTGCGGCCCAGCTTCTTTTTTCCGCTGACAGCTTTCGGACTAACGACTACCGAAGACTTTTTATTAGTTGTTCGTGATTTATTATTCGTTGTTGATCGTTGATTGTCGACTGTTGATTGTTGACTCGTTTCACGAGTCCTGAGTTCTTCTGAAACAGAAGTGTCTCCTGCCGCTTGAGTCACAACGTGCTGATGTTGGTGAGCAACCGGTGGCGACTGCTGAACTTGTATTTTGTAAATTCTGTGAACTATCTCATCATCAATTGCGCCGATGAGCTTCTCAAACATAGCAAATGCTTCGTTTTTATACTCAACCAATGGATCTCTTTGTCCATAACCCCTAAGTCCAATTCCCTGTCTTAAATTTTCTACCGCATCCAAATGATCTATCCAAAGATTATCTACAACCGAAAGCATTACAAATCGTTCGACTTGTCGGGCTAAATCCTGTCCCATTTGTTCCTCCCGGGTTTTGTAAACATCTTTTGCAAGATTTCCCAAAAATTCTGATTTTTCCGGAGCTCCCTTAAACTGCATTAGCTGATTTATAAGCTGCTTTTTGGACGCATCATCAAAAGGAATAATTGTGGTAAAATCTTCGATTATTGACTCTTCCTGGCTTTTTTCCTGCCCTGCCGGCAGGCGGGCATTTTCTAAAAATTCCTGTGAATTTATATTTACCAAGCTTAAGATTGCGTTTTCTATCTTTTCCATTATTTCGTCTTTTAAGAAAGTTTCTTTTGAATCAGAGGATGCCTCAAGAATTCTTCTCCTTCTTTTATAAATAATTTCTCTCTGTTTATTTAAAACATCATCATATTCAACCAAATGTTTTCGAATATCAAAATTAAACCGCTCAACCTTTGATTGCGCCTGCTCAATTGCTCTTGAAACAATACCATGCGAAAGAGGTACATCTTCGGGCATATTGAATCGAGTCATTATTCCCGCTATTGTTTCTCCTCCAAAAAGCCGCATTATCTCATCATCAAGCCCTACAAAAAAAAGTGATTTTCCAGGATCTCCTTGTCTTCCCGATCTTCCCCTAAGCTGATTGTCTATTCTTCGGGACTCATGCCTTTCCGTTCCGACAACATAAAGTCCGCCAAGTTTTACGATCTCGTTATGTTTTTCCTCCCATTTTTTCCACTCAGTTGTATCGCGGAACTCCCTGCCATCTTCTCCTTTTGGAGTGTCTCCTCCTAAAATAATATCTACTCCTCTTCCTGCAACGTTTGTTGCAACGGTTACTGCTCCTTTTATTCCGGCTTTTGCAATAATTTCTGCTTCTCTTTCGTGATTTTTTGCATTTAATACCTCATGTTTTATTCCCCGTCTTCGCAAAAGCTGGGAGATTATTTCGTTTTTTTCAATTGATGTTGTTCCAACTAAAACCGGCTGTCCTTTTTTGTAAGCTTTTTCGATCTCATTTGCGGCAGCAGTTATCTTTGCCCTTGCGGTTTTGTAAACAGAATCCGCAACATCTTCCCTTACCATTGGTTTATTTGTAGGAATAACTACAACCGGAAGATTGTAAATTTTATGGAATTCTTCTGCTTCTGTAACCGCAGTTCCCGTCATTCCCGCAAGTTTCTCATACATTCTAAAGTAATTCTGAAGAGAAACTGTTGCTAAAATCTTTGATTCTTTTTGTACAGGAACATTCTCCTTTGCCTCCAATGCCTGATGGAGCCCTTCCGAGAGCCTTCTTCCAATCATGAGTCTTCCGGTAAACTCATCCACCAAAATTACCTGATTATCTTTTACAATGTAATCCTTTTCTTTTTGGAATAAAGTCCTTGCTTTAAGAGCCGCTTCGAGATGATAAACAATATCAAAATCTTTTTCGTAAATATTTGAAATTCCATAAAGTTTTTCTATTTTACTAATTCCGTGATCTGTTAAATGGGCTGTTCTTAGCTTTTCGTCAATTTTGTAATCAAGATCCGGAGTTAATTTATCTACAATTTTTGAATACTCGTAGTATTTTTGAGCGGGCGCTTCATCGGGCGCAGAAATAATATGAGGAGTTCTTGCTTCATCAATGAGTACCGAATCGACCTCATCAACAATTGCAAAAAAATGTCCTTTTTGAACAACTTCTTGTAAATCCTGGGCCATATTGTCTCTTAAATAGTCAAAGCCAAATTCCGAATTTATTCCGTAAACAATGTCTGCGTCGTATGCCTCCCTCCTTGTAATCGGTTTTAAATGAGAAAGTCTGTAGTCCCAAGCTTTACCTTGGGTAAAATCGGGGTCATAAATAAAAGACTCTTCGCTGATTAGTGAGGAAACGGATAGTCCCAAGAGTTTAAAGATCGGGCCCATCCATCCTGCATCTCTACGGGCTAAATAATCGTTAACGGTAACCAAATGAACATTTTTCCCGGTCAGACTATTTAGATAAAGCGCAGGAACCGCAGATAAAGTTTTTCCCTCTCCTGTTTTTTGCTCGGCGATTTTTCCATTCGCCAAAGTTATTGCTGCCATTAGCTGCACATCAAAATGCCTTTGTCCTATGGTTCTTGCAGCGGCTTCACGGGAAAGAGCAAAGGCAAGCGGCAGAATCAATTCGAGAGGTTCTCCCTCCGATACTCTTTCTCTAAGCTCCTGAGTTTTTTTTGGAAAAGCTTCGTCTTTGAGTTTTTTTATTTTTTCCTCAAGAGAATTTATCTCCAAAACAATAGGCTTAAGTTTTTCTATCTCTTTTTCATTTGAATCAAAGATTTTTCCAAAAATCGACATAGTCTATCTATTTTAGCACAAGCTCAAACCATAAAAAACCCCGCCTCGAATATAAAATTCTTTGGCAGGGTTTTACCAACTGATCAATTGGTAATGCTCCAAATTGCTTACCAATTTACTTCTTTTTTTTCTTTTTCTTTGCCATTTACAGAATCACCTCGCTTTCTAAAAAGGGTTAATTTAATCGTGAATAATTCTAAAAAATTTGTCAAGTAAAATGCTCTGCTTCAAAATGATACTTTTGGATTGAAAAGACGGCAAAAATCACAAAGCTATTTTTGGGGTTTTATTGAAGTTTTTCCGACATATTTTTGCAAAACTTTTGGAATTCCTACACTGCCGTCTTTTTGCTGATAGTTTTCCAAAATTGCGATAATCGTTCTGCCGATTGCAAATGCAGTACCATTTAATATATGGACATAGTTTTTTTTATCAGCTTCTTGATACTTAATGTTTAATCTTCTTGCCTGAAAATCAGTTGTTGTTGATATAGAATGTGTTTCTCTATATTTATTCTGAGAAGGGATCCATGTTTCTATATCAATCGTTTCTGCTACTGGAAATGAGATATCTTGCGTCGCAAGTCTAACTAATTGATAAGAAAAACCTAATTCCAAGACTAAATCTTGCGCAAGTGATAAAAGTTTTTTCCGCTCTTTCTCATCATCTTCTGGTTTTACGAAAGATACCATCTCTAATTTATCGAATTGGTGGACTCTAAAAATTCCCCTAGTATCCTTACCATAACTTCCTGCTTCTCTTCGAAAAGCAGACGAAAAGGCTATATATCTTTTAGGCAATTCTTTCTCGTTAAAAGTTTCATCCTTATGTATTGGAACAACTGAATGCTCAGCGGTTCCTACTAGATACATCTCTTGATTTTCTTTGGGATCTTTTAGCCAATAATATTCTTCATTATTAGTAATACCGTCTTTACTACCATGCCAATAGCCTAATCTTTCTGTGATTTCTTTTCTAATCAAAGTAGGAGGAACTATTGGAGTGAAACCTTCTTTAGTAAGTTTTTCTAAGACAAACTGGACAATAGCAAATTCCAGAAGAACTGCCTCATTCTTGAGATATCCAAATCTTGTCCCTGAAACTTTTGCTGCCCTTTTTACATCAATAATATCAAGTGTTTCCCCAAGCTCTAGATGGTCGTAAGGGGTAAAATCAAACTTTTTTGGGGTGCCTACTTTTTTTATTATTTTATTTTTTGATTTATCTCCAATGGGAACGTCTTTTAACGGAAGATTTGGAATTTGGAGTAATAATCTTCGTAGTTCTTCTTCAAAGTCTCTCGCTGATTTCTCCTTGTCTCTAAGGTCTTTTTTCCATTGCCCTGCAGATTTTAACTGCTCTTCAGTTGGTCTCCCATTAATCTTTTTATTTAGTGAATTTATGTCCTCATGGATATTTTGAATATCATAAATTGCTTTTCGATAATTAAGGTCTACTGCAATAATCTTTTCTATATCGACATCACCGCCCTTATTTTTTGCAGCTTTTTGAACCTCTTTTGGGTTTTCTCTAATAAACTTGATATCGAGCATAATTCTTAAATCTTAATTCTTAAATCTTAATTCTCGTCTTATGATTGGTATAAGTTTCTGAATCGCTTTGTACCTATGATTATACAACTTTTGTTCTTTGTCTGATAGATCGCTCTCATGATAAAATTTTTTTATTTTTGGAAGATAAAAAAAGGATCGATAAGGATACCCTTTCAAAAGCTTTAGATGAGGTTTTTCTGAAATTATCCCTTCAATTTCTCCTGCAACACTAAAAACTTTACCGTTGGGCAGGGCAAGAGATACAACCGTACGAAAGAACGCTTTTCTGTTATTTTTTGGCAGATTTTTAGAAATTTTTATCATATGCTCAACCAACTCTTCATCGCTTGCCTCGTGCCCTAACCATCTTCTGCTTTTTATTCCGGGTGCTCCACCGAGAGCATCAATTTCTATTCCCCCATCATCTGCGATAGTTGGAAGTCCTGATTTCTTCGCATAAAAAATAGCCTTATTCTGAGAATTTTCTTTGTAAGTCCCACCCTTCTCTTCAAAT
>JBBTYY010000015.1:0-66067 GCA_038061615.1 Patescibacteria group bacterium
TGTCTCTGCCGTCTAAAACTGTACCTTCTCCGATTATAGTATCTTGTCCTATTACGATATTTTTTGGGTCATAAAAGCATGCACCCATATGAATTGCTGAACCTTTGCCAATTTTTACACCTGCCATCCTATATATTAGTCTTCTGAAATGATGAGATGGAACAAATCCTGATATTTTAAGAATTAAATTGATAAATTCTGTTAATATCGTTCTTAATCTTCTACTAATTCTTTCCATAATACTTAATACCTGCCTGCCGGCAGGCAAGGCTTACTTCTTAATACTTAATTCTTGCAACACTTTCAGCGTTTCTCTTGCGGTTTTTTCCCAAGAGAACTTTTTGACTTGTTCGTATCCCTTTTTGACCATTTCTTGTCTTAATTTTTCAGAAGAAATTACTTTTTCAATCTTTTCCGCAATATCCTCGACACTTTCAGGATTAAAGTAAACTGCCGCATCCCCCCCTGCCTCAGGAAGAGAAGAGACATTGCTTGTTATAACAGGACAGCCGTATTTCATTGCCTCCAAAATTGGAAGTCCAAATCCCTCATAAAGACTGGGCAAAACAAAACAAATAGCATTTTTATAAAAACTTGGCAAGTCTTCATCGGTTACGGAATCCAAAAATTTGACTCTGTCCGCAATACCGAATTTTTTCGGCGCATTTAAAATATCTTCATACATCCATCCCTTTTTGCCTACAATTATCAATTCCAAATCAGTCTTGAGTCTTAAGTCTTGAGTCTTAAGTCTCGAGAACGCTTCAATTAATTTCCCTATATTCTTTCGGGGCTGAAGCGTCCCAACAAACAAAATAAATTCCTTGTCTATGCCGAACTTTTCTTTTAAAGATTTTGAATTTTGCATTTTGAGCTTTGTATTTGTTTCGGATTTCGAATTTTGTATTTCGGATTTTATTCCAGGGCATACTACTACTACTTTGTCCTCCGAAACACCGTATGCTTTGATTATATCATTCTTGCTTGCTTTACTTATTGTAATAATTTTCTTCGCCTTGCCTATTGAGTATCTCCCCCAAAGTTTTAACTGATATAAATCCTTTTTTTTAAACAGCTTGGGAAAATGAAGATATGACACATCAAGAATTGATATAACAGAAGGACAAGGAACATAAAGAGGTAGATAATGCGTCGGGGAGAAAAAAACATCAATTTTATTCCTATCACTAAAAAGTTTCTTTGATAATCCCAGAAGTGTCCAGAGCTTTATTGATGAAAAAACAACATAATGCCAATTTCTTTCCTCCTTTGGCATATCGGAAGCAGGATTTGTTGGAAGATATATAAAATATTCATTTTTTTTGTCTATAATTGAAAGCGCAGTAAGAAGCTGAAAGCAAAATTCACTACTACCGACTCTGTTTGGCAAACCGGTTTCTTTGTCGAATCCGAATCTGGGAACTGCCGCCTCATACCCATTTATTCCAATAACCATAGTTTATTAAAGTTATAATGTTATAAAGTAAGTATCAATTGCAACTTTTATGGAGTTGTTGACAAAAATCATATTTTGTGATAAATTGATATTAACTTACCCGGCATGCATGCATGTCGGGTTTTTTTATGCATTTCTTACCACATTCTCCGTAAGAATTTTTAATAAGATTAAGTTTTTAAAAATTCTTCTAAAAATTGGCTCATTCTTTAATACAAGAAGATATGTATTAAAATAAAACATTCCCTGATACATAATTTTATTTTCAAGAAACACCAAGAATATCTTCTTTTTATTATGAAATTTTTTTATTGAAAAAAGCGCTTGAAGAAAATCAGCATCTCCTGTAATTAAATAAGCATTGTCATACTTATTTAAAAATGCGTAGGTTATTATATCTGCCGTTAATTTTACATCTACTTCTTTTTCTTTTCCGCTGGCTTTTGACCTATAACCTGTAAAAAATATTACGTCCTTATTTAGTTTTGCAGATTTATAAAACAACGCCTCATTTTTTAAATATTTCTTTTCTTTTTTTGTAGGATTTTTGGGATTTGGGGAGTAAGAAGCATAAAAATAAATTTTATCGAATTTGATTCCTAACTTTTGCTGTAGTTCTTTTATCAGAAGACTAAAATCCAAATATTTTGCCGGTCCAAAAAGCTCATACTGACCGGCATACATATTCGTTCCGTCCACAAAAAGAAAATTTTTCTCATTTATTTTCTTATTTTTCATATTTGTCTTATCATTTCCAGATACTTCCAGCTGTATTGGTACAGTCGGTCTCTCTCATTTTTCCGTCTGGAGCCATCAATTTCAACTGTCGACAAATTGTCGACAGTTCGATCCCATCCTCGCTTTTCACCCTGGTCCTCATTTTAAACCAATAATCACGGGGATTAGCGCTATCTGTAAGCGCTTCAATCACATCTACTACCGAAAACCACCATTCATTTTTATATATGGTTTTCCTGATATTTTTTCCTTTAAAAATTGAGATTCTCGTTTCAGTCATACTCGTAATCTATAATTAACAACTGCCGACGTCAATACTTCGATTATGCAGATTTAACATCTTCTTATTTCTTCATACCTAATACTTTTATATTCCAGGGTGTGAAACACTAAGTTTTTCACTGTCGATTCCTAAAATTTCCATAGCATCTTTTTTTGTTGCTTCTGAAATACAAAAAATTAAATCCGATTCTTTTTTGACCCAATGTAGTTTTCTTTTTTGGGTTTCTACTATCTTTTTGTCTGTTTCCTTAGGGTATTTATATACAGCTAGGTCATAAAGAATTGTCGCTTTTTTTGCTTTCTTGACAGGCGGCTCTGTCCAATCGGAAGTAATAAAGACATCAACATCACCAATAAACCATTCTATTGGTGCAATATGCAATCTATTCCATAAAAGATCGAGAAGTGTTAGTGGAAATTTAAAAGTTTTGATTTTGACATTTGGATTTGATTGAAAATTGCCCCTCGGTCCTGAGCTTGGGATCGAAGGAAAAATTGAAAATTGCCCGCCCCGCTTCGCTTGTCGAGGCCGGGGAAAATTTCTTCTCAGGCTTGAGAAAAACAATACGTATTCATTCCTGGAATCAATTTTTAAAAGGGCATTCAGCAGATTTTCAAGATAATTCGCAACTCCCGTATCTTCAAACGCTAACTGACTTATGTCAATCCCAATTCTCATATATTAATTCTAAGCAAATTTAAGATTATTTTCTAGTTGTAAGAAAAATCCCAAAAAGAGCAAGCACTCCTCCTATAAAAAGTCCTGAAGTAAGCCTTTCTCCCAGAAAAACAAATGCCGCTAGGAAGGCAAAAATTGGTAAAAGGTAAAAAGAAGTTGAGGCAAACACTGACCCGGCATGTTTGATAGTATATTGGTTAAGTAAATAATTGAGTATTGTTCCAAAAATAGACACATAACTTAAAGAAATTATGCCAGATAACGAAAGTTGACTCAGCCATTTACTGTCTCTAATAAATTCAAAGATAAAAAATGGAAACAGAATAAAAGTTGTAATAAAAATAAATGCGCTATTTATCACAAAAGGAGAATGTTCTTTGCTAAGTTTTTTTGAAAAAACCATATATAATGACCAAGAAATAACACCTATCACTATTAAAAGATTCCCTACTAAATTCCCGGAAAACTGTTTATTCTGCTCAATTATTGGAAGAAGAACAACAATTGCGACACCTATAAAACCGACAACAATACCTAAGATTTTTTTTGACGATAGCCTGTCACCAAAAACAAGAAATGTAATTACTCCTGTCAAAAAAGGTACTCCTGCGTATAGCAGCTGACCTATCGTTGCGGTTGTAAATCTTATCCCAAGAATAAATAAAATTACATTTAAAGTAGCAAATAGAGTAAAGGGTAGAAGGTTCTTTATTTTTTTAACTGAAACATTTTTGTTTTTAAATACAATTGGTAATAATACAATCGAGGCAATAAAAAATCTTAAAAAAGAAAAAGTAAGAGGAGGAATTTCAACTAATCCAACTTTAATAACCGTAGTTACTGCCCCGCCGAACAAAGAACCAAATAAAATTGCCAGAAATGCTTTATTTCTATCAGACACGCTACTTCCCTTTTCTTAAATTAATTAGATGGAAAATTACTGAAAGAAGAAAAAACGCCGCAGCGTACCAAGTAAGACGTTCTGCTGTAAAAAAAATCCAGAAAGAAAAAAGCGGGATGGATAAAATCAGTGAAATAATTCCTGCTCCCGTTGCTAATCTCGGATCTCTTTTAATTAGCAGACTGAGGAAGATAATAATAAAAACAATATCTTGAATTTTCATTTCTAATCACTTGAGTATTTAAGTGTTGCCTTATCTTCTTTTTCTTTACTGGAACTATGCAGTATAAGATCTGCTAAAAAACCTGTAAAGAAAACTTGAAGACCGCTTATGACAAGAAGCATTCCCAAAAATAAAAGAGGGCGTTTGCCTATAGAATAACCCTCAAGACGAAGAAGAGTGAGATATGCAAGGATTATTGTTCCCACAATAAAAATAAATCCTCCTACGGGTGCAAAAAAATGAAGAGGCCTCCTGCTGTACCTTGAAAGAAATAGCATTGTAAACATATCCGGAATTTCCGTAAATACTTTAGAAAAACCATACTTTGATTTTCCCAACTTTCTCTTATCATGAACGACAGGTACCTCTGCTACCAAAAATCCCTCCTGGTGAAGAATAAGGGGAATAAAACGGTGTGTCCCTCCGTATAAATTTAGCGATTTTGCAGCTTCCGCCCTGTAAAGCTTTAATCCGCAGTTTAAATCATTTACTTTCAAGCCCCAAAAGGAACTTGATACTAAGTTAAAGATTTTTGATGATATATTTTTTGCAAAGGAATCTTTTCTGTTTTTTCTCCAACCCGATACCAGATCCCAACCATCCTTAGATTTTTTAATAAGTTTTTCTATCTGATCGGGTCTGTCCTGCAAATCCGAATCAATAGTAAGAATATATTCGCCTATGGCTTTTGTAAACCCAAGTGTTAGTGCCTCTGCTTTTCCCCGGTGCTTTCGAAAAGAGAAAATTCTGATGTTTTTATTCTCTTCTTCAAGTTTTTTTAAGATACTAAGCGATCCATCGGTTGACCCATCATCAACGAAGATAACTTCAAAATCAACTTTGAGTTTTGATACCTGCAAAATAAGCTCTTTGTAAAAAGCACTTAAGCTTTCTTCCTCGTTAAAAACAGGCACAACAACACTTAGCATGCTCGTATTTTACCATTTCCTAAAGGCTTTATGTCCAATTTTCTGTGCACCAACGTAGCGTTCTTTCTAATCCTTTCTCTATATCTATCTTCGGAAAGTATCCAAGCTCATTCTTAACTTTAGCCAGATCAGGACACCTGCGCTGAGATTCTCCCTGAGGGTAACCTTTTGGATATGGAACGTGCTCAATCCTCAATTTATTGTTAAACATTTGGTTGAAGATTTTTGCTAAACGACTCATATCTATTTCATTTCGATCATTGCCAACATTATAGACCTCGCCATCTTTACCACATAGTAAAGCGAGAAGAAAACCAGTCACTGCATCTGAAATATAACAAAATGTTCTTGTCTGTACTCCACTTGAGTACACTTGGATAGGTTTATCATTTAACGCATTAAAAAGATAACTTGGGATGACTCTGTGATCATCCGGACGCATCCCTGGTCCAAATATATTGAATGGCCGTACGATTTTGCTAGGAGTCTTATAGAAATGTCTATACATCATGCATAGCGTTTCTCCTAATCTTTTTGATTCGTCGTAGTAAGACCGTGGGCCAATCGGGGACACATTCCCATTATATGTTTCCTTTGTAGGAATTACGTCTGGGGTTGGATCTCCGTATATCTCGCTTGAACTGAAGAAAAGAAAACTCTCAACTTTCTTTTTTTTTGCAATTTCCAGCATATTTCTTGTACCAGTTACCGCTACATCGAGTGTCTCGAATGGATATTTACGATAGTAAAACGGGGAAGCAATTCCCGCTGCATGTATGATATAGTTAATTTTACCCTCAAGATGCAAGGTACTTACAATATCTTGTTCGATATATTTGCAATGCTGCGTTTCATGTATGATTGATAAGCCCCCCTTAGGAGAGGTAATACGATTATCAATGACTATTATCTTACAGGGTTTTGGAAGGGTGTGCTCGTTAAGATAATTAATCGTACCCACGATGTATCTGCCTATAAACCCTAACCCACCAGTTATTACAACGGTTTTCCCAGAGAGAGCAAACGCGCACTTACCAACAGCATTTACTATTTCCTTGAAATCCTCCTGCATAATATGATTAACGCTCATAAGTTATGACACTATTTTGGGAATGGGAACAGGAATAATAAATTTACCACCATTCTCTCTAAAACTTTGATACTTTACCATAATAGACTGAGCAAAGTTCCAAGCAAGTATCAAAATATAATCTGGCTTATACTTATCTAATATTTTAGGTGAAACTACAGGTATATGGGTACCAGGAGTATATAATCCTTGTTTTAACGGACTATCATCGATTATATAATCTAATACCTCATTGCCAATTTTGAAATAATTTAATAAGGTATTTCCTTTTGCCGGAGCTCCGTAACCGATAATTTTTTTGTTTGAAAGTTTGATTTTTGTTAACAATGTCACAAGTTCCATTTTATTTTGTAATACACGTTTTCCAAAATCAATATAAGTGTCAACTTTATTAAGCCCCTTCTTTCTTTCCGATTCTACAAATTCCGAAACGGATTTTTCTATTTTAAAATTTCCCTCATTCTTTTTAATAAATACGCGTATTGATCCTCCATGCGAATCTACCTTCTGAACATCAAAAATTGTCATATTAAATCTCTTGAAAAGCTTAACCAATGGTGATACTGCCCAGTAAGATAGGTGCTCATGGTATACAAGATCAAAATATCTTTTCTCCAAAAAATCAACTAGATAGGGTGCTTCCATAATAAATATTCCATCTTTATCCAAAAGAATATCTAAGCCCCTTATTACCTCGTCCAAGTCGTCTATATGTGCGAACACATTCGTAGCAGTTGCTATTTTTACAATTCCATATTGACCTACAATTTTCTTCGCAAGTTGAGCACTAAAAAACTGACTTATAGTTTCTACGCCCTCTTTTCGAGCTAGTTTTGCTATCTTAGAAGCAGGTTCTATGCCCAAAACTTTTGTTCCAAGATCTTTAAATGGCCTCAGAAGAATTCCGTCGTTACTCCCAATGTCCAAAACTAAAGATCCTTCTGTAAGTTTAAATCTTTTATAAATCTGTTTAGAAAATGTTTTAAAGTGATTTATAAAAACCTTAGAAGTTGAAGAAACATACACGTAGTCTTTAAAAAGTTCAACCGGAGAAACAACATGCCCAAGAGTTAGGAAATTGCAATTATTGCAAAAGTATATATCGAGAGGATAAAAATATTCCTCCCCATCAATCTTTTCTTTTGACAAAAATGCATTAGCAAGTGGAGTAGGACCAAAAGTAAGAACTTTTGTGAAATCGTTGGCCTTACAAACCCTACAACTATTAATCTTTTTTATTAAAGGAAAATTTTTCATTGCTTAAACAAGTTTAACGCGAACAGTATCTTTCTCGTATTTTTTTCGATCACGCGATTCAGTGGTTAGAGCTATAAAAGATGAATCTTCCAAGAATCTCATTGCATGGATAGTCATTGGAGGACTTTCTACTATTTCCCCTTTTTTTACAATTATTTTATGCTTTTTTGCATTTTTGGCTTTAACGTCTTGATATGTATATTCCATTGAACCATTTACCATATAAGAATAATGCGTATCTTTTTTATGATAGTGATTAGCCCTAACTGCCCCTTTTTTACAAGTAATATATAAGACACTCGTAATATTGTTTGCATTATCAAGAAGATAACTCATTTCCCCTCTCTCATCGATAAAAAAAGGTTTTATTTTTTTAATGATTTTCATTTTTGCTGCTGTAAAAGCTTCATTACTGTTTCGTAAATATCAACTATGCTAATCCCCAAGGTTTTTTTAACTGATGTAATTATTTCCGATGCATTAATTTCTTTACCTTCGTAATGAATATTTTTTATAATAATTGATCCATCTCCGGTCAAAACTTCTACTCCATATTTTTTATGGACCACTGCAATTCTTCCTGGAATTCTTCCCTCGTAGACTCTGAGATTTTTAGCTATCTCACTATCCCAAACTATCATTTTTTTTCCTTCAAAGTATGTAAACGCGCCAGGGTAAGGTCTTGTTAATGCCCTTATCATATTAAAAATTTCTTGAGTACTTTTAGTCCAATCAATGTATCCATCTTCGGGAAGACGGGTGCAACAATAGGTTGGGAATCCTTTTTGCTTAAGCCCTCCATATCCTTTTAGAACTTTTTTAACTATTTCCGCCATATTTTCTTTAGTTAGTAAGTTAACTTTATCGTATATTGTTTTTACATTATCTTCTTGATTAATAGGTATCATGTACTGCGCATAAATGTCCCCTGCGTCAAGATCCGGTGTTGCTTCATGAAATGTTAGACCAATCTCTTTTCTTCCCAGAATTATGGCCCAATTAATATTCGCCCGTCCTCTCCATCTTGGCAAATCTCCATGATGAACATTCATAAACTTTGTTAATTTAAGAATTCTGGCGGAAAGAATTTTATCGTAAGAAGATATAACAACAATATCAGGATGTGTATTTTTTACTAAGTTGAATATTTCTTCCTCCGAATTAACCTGAATTGTCTTTATCTTTAAACTGTTTGCCAAATCTTTAGCAGATGAGTTATCCCGAACAATGACCCATAGCAAATCGAAATCTTTTATCAAAGTCTCCAAGGCAGATATACCCATTTCCCCGTAGGCAAAAAGCCCAACTCTATTTTTAGCTCTCATAACTATTTTTTAACTCCCTCAAAGTATTTACTTATTCTATCAACTACAAATTCTTGCATTTCTCGTGTCAATTCAGGGTAAATTGGCAAAGATAAAATTTCTGATGATATTTTTTCCGTTACTCTTAAGTCTCCCCTTTTATATCCTAAATAAGCATATGCCCTCTGTAAATGCAAGGGTATTGGATAATGAATTAACGACTGTATTTTGTTTTCTTTTAGATACTCCAATAATCCGTCTCTTTTTTTTGTCTTTATTACATAAAGGTGAAAAACATTCTTTCTGCCATTAAAAATTTTGGGAGTTTGGATAAATGGAACATATTTTTTTAGTAAATCTGAATAGTACTCCGATATCTTTATTCTTTTTTCATTCCACTTATCAAGATGCTTAAGTTTCACTCTTAAAACTGCAGCTTGAATACTATCCAGGCGGGAATTTACTCCTAAAATATCATGGTAGTATTTTTCTCTTTGTCCATATTCCCTCAACAACTTATATTTATTTGCTAATTCCTTGCTGTTTGTAACTATTGCGCCAGCATCTCCATACGCTCCTAAATTTTTTCCTGGATAAAAGGAAAAAGCAGAAAATATTCCGAATGTACCTACTTTTTTACCTTGATATTCTGCTCCGTGTGCCTGTGATGCATCTTCTATAAAATGGATCTTTTTCCCTGTCTTTTTGATACTTTCTCTTATCTTTTCTATACTGTCCGGCTGTCCATACATATGAACCACTATTATTGCTTTGGTTCTATTGTTAATCTTCCTTTTTAAATCTTCCAGATTAATCTGGAAATCTTCGTTTATATCTACAAAAACCGGCCTAAGGCCGTTCTCGGAAGCAGCTAAGGCTGTGGAAATATATGTATTTGCGGGTATTAGGATTTCATCTCCCTGTTCAAGCTCCAATGCCCTTACTCCCAATATCAAGGCATCGGTGCCCGAATTAACGCCAATGCAATAATTTGCTCCAAGATAATGAGCAAATTCCTCCTCAAATTTATTCACATCTTCGCCCTGGATAAATTTAGCGGATTGAATTACTTTGAATATAGCATTTTCTATTTCGGTTTGGATTTCTTCATATTGCAGCTTAAGATCAACAAAAGGAATATTCATTTCTTAAATATCTTAATTAAATTATCTAAAATAAATTTTCTACCGTTATAATCTTTTAAAAACGCAAATAGAATAGTGTCGACCAGCAAAAAAGTAATAGGCGCTTCTAATAAATAGAGCCAGTTTTTGTATTTTACCATCTTATAGAGAGAAAAAAATAGTACAGGGAAAAAAAGGTTGGCAGATATGATAAGCAAAGAGAGCTTGAGAAAATCACGAAAATTGGTTAAATCAAACCACTTGTAGTGACCTCGCGTCTTTTCGTATCGAAGATAACTCCTCTCGACATTTCTAATTCTTTTGGCTAATAATTGACTTAAACTATCTGCATGAAAGTGATAATATCCAGCATCTGGAACGTATGCAAATTTGACGTATCCATTTTTTACCAGAAGTACAAGATTACCCATATCGTACCAAAGTTTTTTGCTACCCAAGAGCTCTCTCATAACACTCATTCGATAAAGACCATGCGATTGCGGTGGAATTTTATCGATTCTGTATCTACAAATATAATACCCCTTCCTTCTTTCCTCTAAAACTTCCTCAATTCCTGGACTAAAAAATTGGTAGACAAGATCTCGCTGAAAAACATCAAGATTAAGGTATCGGGTTACAAGCGACTCTTTTGGATGGGAGTAGTACCGTGTAATTGAGGCTGCAATATCAGGATTTTCTATGAAAGGTTTTGCCATTTTCAAAAACCAATCTCTCCCTCGAAAACGCATATCTGCCCCAATCGCGGTGAACAGGTCACCAGTTGCCGATCGAAATCCAATAGTCGCAGAAAGATCACCATCTCGCTTACCATTTCGCAAGACCTTTACAGGAAAAGCTCTTGCGATAGTCACAGTATTATCTGTTGAATCATCATCTACGATGATCACTTCAAGTTTATCCTTTGGATAGTCTTGATTAAATATAGAAGTTAAACAATCTCTAATGTTTTCTTCTTCGTTATAAGTGAAAATGCAATAGCTAATCTTTGGTAATGATGAAGGCATCTTACTAACGCACTAAATGCTTAACTAAAAGTCCTTTCACAAAAAAAATTCCATAGGTAATATGAGTCATAATTATACCAAGACCAGCTATAAGCGAAAGGATAAAGCCAACTTTATGATTATAAACAGAAAAAACAGCACATGAAAGAACAAATAAAAAAAGTGAAATAAATACCAATGCAACATATGGAGGACATAGCATAGAAAGAATAATACCTCCAATAAAACAAACCGTTAAGGTAGCAGGTAAAAGATAGATAATTCTTCTTGAGGTTTCTGGATACTTTATAAAAAAATATCCTCTATGCAAACCGACACCTGCTATTTGTTTTAAGAAACTGATTGGAAACTTACGCCTATGATGATAGACAACAATATTTGAATCATACATAATTTTTCCATACTTAATTAGCTTCATGCAAAGCAATGTATCTTCCCCTCCATAAAAAGTTGATCCATAACCTCCCACTTTTTTTAAAATACTAGTGCGTACAAATAGGTTATATGCAGGATAATCATTTACAAATATTTTTGCTCCGGTTCGATAAAAACGGTATTGAATACCTCCACTGCAAAGATAGGATTCAATAATGTATCCCCCAATTTTTTCCAAAAATGAATCATCCGGAGGCGTAATTCCAGGACCTACTACTGCAACTATGTGTGGATTTTCAAAATATTTTACTGCTTTTTGAAGCCAATCTTCGCTTGAATACGCATCATCATCAATAAAAGCACAAATTTCGCCTTTTGCTATTTTTATTGCCAAATCTCTTTTTTCTGCCGGCCCTGTATGCGCTTGATGAGTCAGGAGTAGTTTGACCTTCCTTTCTATGTTAGGTAGTGAAACGTTCTTGTCACAGACAACTATAATCTCAAAGTTATTGTATTTTAGTTTTGAAAATTTCTGAAAATCTTTGAAAAAACGTTCAGAAATTACGTACAAAGGAATAATAATCGATACAAAGGGTTGTCGACGCATAGAAAAATTTAAACTATTTTATCATAAACTTAAGTATTGAGTAATAGCAAATTGAGAGCAATCTGTGATAAAATTGATCCAAACATAAAACAAGAAAAATTCTTAATTTCAGTCCGAAAACCTCAATTCAAAGCGCTGTTTGTGAAATTGTTGGAAAGGTTTACTTACACAATAAAATTTAGATGATAAAAGCTTTTAGTTTGATCAATGCCGACTGGAATAGATATTTAAAAGCCCACGCCAGTACAAATAAAAAATGGAGTATTCTTGAAAAGACTGCAATCTTTTTTCATAATCCGAATATGTTTTTTATCATGATGTATGGGGTAGAAAGCTACCTATTTACCCATGAAATTCCTATATTACGATATCTTGGTTATCTTTTGTATCCATTTTATTTCTACATAAATTATTTATTTTTAGATCTGCATATTCATCCAACTGTGAAAATTGATAAGGGTTTTTACCTCCATTACAAAGGTATTATTATTACCAAAACAGTTTCGGCTGGTGAGAATTTAACACTTATGGGCCCATTAACAATAGGAACTGACCTTGGAGAAGGACAAGGAGCGAAAATTGGAAAAAATGTTACAATATGTACTGGTGCACGAATTATTGGAGACTTAACCATAGGTGATAATGTGATAATAGGAGCAGGAAGTGTAGTCGTTAAGGATATTCCATCAAATGTAATTGTTGCCGGCGTTCCTGCTAAAATTATAAAGCAGTATAAGGAATACAAAGAAAAAAAATAATATATGAAAAAAGGACAATTCATAAAAGACAAAAAAATTTTAGTTACAGGAGGAACGGGATCTTTTGGGACAATGTTTATAAGAGAGATATTGAAATTCGATCCGAGAGAAATCATCGTTTTCAGTCGAGATGAAGACAAGCAGGGTGCAATGAGGTTGTCCTATAAAGGTAATAGCAAGTTAAGATTCATTCTTGGGGATGTTAGAGACATACGAAGTGTCAAGGAAGCGGTAAGAGGCGTAGATATCATTGTTCATGCTGCTGCGTTAAAGTGGATACCAGAAGTTGAGTTAAACGTATGGGAAGCAGTAAAAACAAATGTTATCGGCGCACAAAATATTATTGAAGCGGCAAGAGATGCGAATGTCGAAAAAGTTCTCGCGTTATCAACAGATAAGGCTGTTGAACCGGTGAATGCCTACGGCATGGCAAAGGCTTTGCAAGAAAGGCTTATGACAACTGCTAATCTCTACGATAATGGCGCTCGAACAATTTTTGTTTCTACACGATATGGAAACGTGCTGGGATCGAGAGGATCCGTAGTGCCACTTTTCCGATCTCTCATCGAACAGGGAAAACCTCTCACCATTACCGATCCTTCGATGACAAGATTTCTTCTCACCCTTAAGGAAAGCGTTGAGCTTGTTTTGAAAGCATTAGAAGAAGGGGTCGGTGGAGAGGTATTCGTTCGTAAGATGCCAGCTCATACGATGGGAGATTTGGTGGATGTTATGCTGCAAGCTCTGCCACGGGAAAAAAGAAAGGTTACATCAATCGGAGTACGGCCCGGAGAGAAGATCCACGAGTTGCTCGTGAACACAGCAGAATCTGCTCGAACTGTCAAGCTGGATGATTACTATGTAATCTTACCGCAGGTTCAGATTCCGGCAGTCGAAAAAAAATACAAACACGTGAAACGGCTTGGTGAATTTCGTTATGATTCGGATACCACAAGGCGTATGAGTAAAAGCGAGCTAGCCAGGGTTCTTAAAGCAGAAGGTTGGATACAGCAACTTTGAATGAAAAGAGTTTTATTGGTATCCCATTATACAGGAACGCCTGGCGGACCGGTAGATAAGTTTTACGAGTTCTTAAAAAGAGAAAATACGGTTTATGATATTCGTCATCCCCTCTGGCTAAACAGCAACTTACCCAGCATTATCAGCGATGGACACAAAGAAACTGCTTTTAGAATTTATTCCCCCATCCGATATCTGTTAGAAGGCCTCATTACTGTGTTCTTTTGGTATCGGTTTTTTGGCAGATCAAAGAAAATAGATCTTGCAATTTGTTTTGATTCGCTCTCTTTTATTCATATATTCATGTTAAAATTTTTATTTCATGTAAGCAAAATTGTATTTTATAATATTGACTATTCTCGAGAACGTTTTAAAAACAGAGTAATGAATTTTATTTATCAAAAAATTAGCCTCTTCTCTTACAAAAAATGCGACTACTTTTTTTCACTGTATGACACATTCATTAAAGAAATCGACCCGAAGGGAACATTTGCATACAAAAATTATTTAGTTAAAACTACAGTTAACACACGCTCTATTAACACCCGGTTAAAAAAAAATAAAAACTCTCTAATCTACGCCGGTGTCTTGGACTATGGCTCTGTGAACTTTGACTCCCTTCTTGCTGCGCTAAAAAAACTAAAAGAAGACGGAGTTGAATTTCGGTTTGACATTTATGGAAAAGAAGGGCCAAACGGTGAATTGCGAAAAAAAATAGCAAAACTTCATCTTGAGAAATTTGTGTTCTTAAAAGGTGTCGTAGAAAATAAGATACTAATCGAAGAGATCCTTCCGCGATATAAAATCGGGGTATGTCCATATGCTACGAAGAAAGACCGTTTGGCCCCGGATCATGTATTCCTAGGTTCCGATTTAACAGCCAAGCTTGTGGATTATATAGCAGCAGGCTTACCAGTTGTTACTACCGAAATTAACGATGCTTTTAATATGATAGAGGAAAATAAGTTCGGTTTTTTAGTCAACACAACGGAAGATTGGTATATAGCAATTAAAAAATTATTTATAAATCAAACTCTCTATGCGGAATATAAAAATAATGCTTTAAAGTTTGCTAAAAATTATGACGAAAGAAAAGTCTTAAATCCAATTTTTAAAAAAATCCTTTGAAACTACATTAATTCTTAAATATGAAGTTACGTCTTATCCCTATTAAAAGTACAACTAGTACAATAACCGTAAAAAGAGATACTAATCTTCCATAATAAAAATATTTTTCTTGGGTGTAATAGACCTTAACATTATATTTACCAACTTTATTAAGCACAAAACTATTTAAGCCATTTTTTGTTTTATTCGAAGTTACGTATTTCCCGTCGATTCGTGCAATCCAATACGGACTGAAGTTTTCTGAGAAAACAAGCTTAGTAGGCTGCGAAATTTCTATATCCAAATCGTATGCTGTAGGACTAAGTATCTCATAGATCACTTTTCCTTCTCCCTGTAGCCAAAAATGGTTCTTGTATGATTGGGTTTCGTAAACTGTAATTTTGCCGGTTTTTATCTTTTTTAACCAACCTATATTATCTAATTGTTTTTCGAGATTAACTCTTTGTTTCTCATCGTATTTTCTGTCCCTCATGAAGATCTCCCCTATTGAATCGTATGGGATAATTACATATTTTACAGACAGTTCTTCTAGTAATCTTTTAGATTCTGGTCTCTGTAATTTAGAAACTGTCTGGGCAGAATTTGCTTGCAGTGAGCTTGCCGAATCTGTTGCTTTAAAAAGTGGTTGTACCTCAACTGCCGGATGAATATTTGACGCGAAGGTAAATCTTTGCTGTCTTGGAATCCAAAGAGTTCGGAAAAAATCTGGTTGATCATACAAGAAGTCTTTTAGCTTTATGTATTCGCTTGGTACTTCATGTTTTTCAAACGTCCCCCCAAGCTGACCAAGAAAAACCGGCCTAATCAATAGTATTAAGTATAAAGTGATAAGTATTAAAAATAAGTTTTGGAAATTAAAAATTTTGTTTTTTATTGAAAATTGAAAATTGAAAATTGAAAATTTATTATGCAATTCTAGCGATTCATAAATTTTCCAAATGCTAAAAGGTATCAACACAGAGTAAGACAGGGCGATTAGTGAATAGAATTTAGTTGAGTCTCTAAACATATTCATTCCGGGAAAATTTTGAAATAACCAGGAGTTAATTTCGCTAAATGGCGGGCTTGCGCCTTTGGCTAGAAATGCGCCAACCAAACCAAGCAAGGCAAAGAATATAATTGCTCCATTGTTAAATTGCTTCATTGCTACATTATTGTCAAATTTTTGATTTTTAATTTGTATTTTTGATCTTTGATCTTTAATTTTTGATATAAAAAGCAAACTGCTATACGCAAGTATCGGCAATATTAAAAACTCCGGTTGCAAAAAGTATATTTTTCCAAATATGTTTTCCGGCCAGTTAGGATGAAGAAGGGAAATACTATTTGAAAAATTTGCAAAACTAAAAAACTCAAATCCGGACACGCTAACAAAACCTTCCGGTATTGGCAAATTCTTGGTAAACAACAAGGGAAAAATCCAATAACTGTGAAGCAAAACCGCAATCCCAATAGGAATAGCAAAAGTATAAAGTAGAAAGTATAAAGTAGAAAGTATTTTCTCCCTTAGCGTTTTTACACTTAATGCATAATACGTCGTACTTAATACTGCATAGATTGCAATAGCAATCATACTTAAGTAAGCGATTCTGGGATCAAACATGACTTGAAGCGACAAGACCAATCCAGCAATAATTTGTAATTTGTAATTTGTAATTTGTAATTTGTAATTTAATGCGGAGGAATTAATTAAATTAACGAGTTTTATAAACCTTGCAAGAACAAGCGGTGCGATGGAGTAAGCCAACGCTACCCCCATCTGTCCTCCTCCGACTACCATTAAAATATATGTATTTGCAGTAAAAATAAGCGCAGATAGTCCTATCTGCCAAAAGCGGCTTCTGGAAAAAATAGTTTTTAAAAGATAAATGCTTGAAGAAATTGATAGAGCAATAAAAAGTCCAAACCAAAACAATTTATATCCAATAGCCCATGGTATATGCAAAATGCTAGTAGAAAGGTAAGCGCTAAAATAAAGATATTGATCCAGATAGTATGTTAGGATTGTCCCGCCAAGCCCATTACCATGAACCAAGCTCCAGGCAGGCGGAAACAATGTAAATTCTTTTAAGGTCTCATTAAAAAAATAGGGCCAATCTCCCCCAATTATGTTTGCATTAACAAACCATGAATAATAGATATCCACAAGCAAAATAATAAAAATACTAGTAAATAACATGCTCAATTTGCTCATTTTAAAATGATTTTTTTTGCAAAGAAGATGATAACAGCAAGAAAGGAAGCTAAGGATAGAAAAAGAAACCCATAGAAAGATTTTTGCGATGACAGCTCTATAGTAAGTGTATAATTCTCTTCTCCTTTTATATCTTGCGGTCTTATGATCCAGCCGTTGGCATACCCATTTACCTCAAAATGTCCGCCTTCAGCAATAGACCTTTTCCCCCATGTTTCAAAAGTAGATGGCGCAAGAAAAGTATTTGTGTGCATACCTTCTTTAACCATACCATTTAAATAAACCTGCTGAATCATATCGTGTCTTATATCATCTTTTACAAAGATACCAACTAAAAATCTTTCCATCACTCCGAACATCCTAGATATTGCTCCTCGAATTTTTTCTTCACTACTAATATCCTTATTAAATAACTTCCAATTGGTATTAAATGCTTCTGAGAAAACAAGAGCATAAGGATCTTTTGCTCCACTGACAGTGACTTTATATTTCGTTGGGTTAATTTTTGTAAATATAATTTGCGGGGCAGCATATTTTTTAGAGAGCATAACTTTCTTAAACAGAATTCTGGGATACGGTACTTCTTCAACTCTAAGATTTTTTATAAGGACTTTATTGTTTATTTTGCCAGAATTTGCCAAAATATGAATATACCCGCCCAATGAACCTGGGTCGGAAGTAAAAACAGACTGGTGTATTTTCCAACCCTTAGAATTGAGGCTTTTTTCAAAAAAACTATTAGCTTTAATGCCTTCTCTTCTTCTCTCGTAAAACTTAAAAATAAAATCATCTCCATACGTGAGGTAATCAAAGGTTACTATATATTGTCTATTTGGCCTCCAATTGGTAATTTCCTTCACTAATCCTGTTTCTTTTGCATAATCGCCAGAAGAATTTCCTGAAATACTATGAATTGCTAATTCCGTGGAACTGATTACATTTTTCGTTTCTCCTGAATTTATCCAAAGAGAATCCTGAACTAAGTTAACAGTAGGAAGATATACAGTAAAATTTATACTCTCTTTACCGTTTATCACTATATTTTCAAATTTGGTTATTGCACCATTAATATTGCTTCCGGTAGGTCTTAATTTTGCCCCTTCAATTTCGATATATGCATTAGATAATCTATCAGGAAAATTTTCATTTTTATACTCTATATATACTTCGTATTCACCTGTTTCATCAGAAAGGTTAACCAAGCTGGCGTTGATAAAAGATGGTTTGACAGTTTTAATGTTTAATACCGCAGTTACATCACCCAACATAGTATGAACTAAACCTAAGAGGTAACGTTTTTCATATAGTGAATAAGCTGACTCTTTTATATTTGTTTCAAGGGTAATCTGATGTTGAAATAATTGCTCTGCTATTTTTATTCTATTTGCCTCTTGCCAGATCTTAGATTCCGTTGTGTTGTTTACCCATTGCATTAATCCCATCATCCCTTCCTTATATCTGGCAATACTCGATTCCCAACTGTTATAGTTTTTCCAGTTATAAAATTCCCATAGCTTTGGTTCCTTCCATTGTTTCTTAACAATTGGTAGGTCCCATTTTGATGCTTCGGATATTCGTTTAGTCAAGAGCAAAAAACTTCGATCCATATACTTTTTATGTTGATTTTTTATTCTCCAAAGATCGAATCTTTCTCGCAAAATAGCAAATGGATATTGTATATCGTCTGGCTTGAGGGATATAAATGGTTGATGTTTATGTAAATGAGAGTTATCCGTTATCTCCCGTAAGGGGTTATTATCGTTTGCCTCCAAAATAACAGCAGTAGTATTTTTCATTGCATTATTAACTTTAAAAATGGCAAAGGGTAAAGAAGCATTAAGCTGAGGAACTGAAAGAAGTGTGAGTGAATTGTTAGCTTGAATAATGTTCGTAGTTGCATATATATGAGGAAAATAAATATCATCTTTTATTGTATAAAGGTGGAATTTTTCACCGATGTCTCTTTTTTTCTCAATTGGCAGTTTATTAATAAATTCTCTGTATAAATTTTGAGTTTGGGGAAGAAATGCCCGTACGTATCCGTAGGGAAACCCTGGAAATGTATTATCAAAAATATAAGGATCTGAATTGTAAAAAATATAGCGAATATTCAGAATCGAAAAAAGATTTTTGATAGACTCGAAATCGTTATTCCTTACAGCTTGTAAAAAAAATTCAGAGAATGGTAATAACCCTTCATAACCGCTAAAATCATTTTTCCCTGCAAGGTAGGAAAATGTAGAAGGTCCTACATATGCTCCTCCATTTTTTCCTGCTATAAGCTGATACCCCGGATCAGGAAATGGAAAAGATAAAATTTTACCGTCAACTGGAAGATTGCGGATATAGGTAAGTACTTTCTCATATTTAGGGTCCATTTGTATAATTGGTTTTACGTATTTTGTTTGGTGCAGGTCAAGGCGATAAAAGGATCCATTAATAAATGGCCATGCCGTAAGCAAGGACAGTCCAACCACCACAAAACTCAACAAATACGCATATTTCTTTTTAACCTTATTAAAAACCGTATCCATTGATAAACCAAGTAAAACAGAGTAAAAAAACAGGTATGTAAACCCCCATTGACCATAAAAGTTACGAAACATAGAAAAACCAGGAATACGGAATAACGCTTTGTAAAAATTAAATCCAAGATCGGTTATATTTGCTGTAGCAAAAAAAAGTGTAACAAGAAAAAACAGAGCCGTTAAAAAAATAGTCTTTGTTTTACTCCACCACAATGCAAGAAAAATTATCGCGGGGAAAATAATAAAACCTGTAGATATGGTGTCTATCCTATGCAACTGGAGAAGACCCATAAAACTTATGCTTGCCTTAACGCTTTGCGCAATAGCAATAAAATAATCCAAACCTCTTGAGGATATCGCTTTTTCAGAAAAAACCGCATTGTTAATCCCAGAGTCAGGAGATAACAAGTTGAGCAACTGTGGCACTAAATGAAATGCATGCAATAGAAGAAAAGCTGCTGCTCCAAAGCATAGTCCTTTTATGGGAATTGGAATTTTCCTAATGTATTTTGTATATATTAACAAAAATAAAAATGATAATGGATAAAAAGAAAAAAAACCCGGGGCCGCGACATAGGTAAAGTTAGGAGAAAAAAGTAAGGTCATCAATATAATTCCAGCAAGATATATAAGATTTGCACTCAAAAAATACCGTAAAAGAAGAAAAAAAATCAAGGGATTTAGGAATATTTGATAATGAGTAATAATAGCTCTATCCCATCCAAGAATTGCAAAAGGAGAGAATATATAAAAAAATCCTGCCAGTATTGCAGAAGATTCTAGCCAATTTGATTCTTTTGTACCATTTTTTCCTTTCGTCACCTCTCTTACTATGCAATAAACTGAAACAAATGCTGTGCTAAGACTTATTCCATTGAAAATAGAGATAAGAATTGTAGGCGAATTAAAGAGATATTTAAAAAATGCAAGAAGTAATAAGTGCGGTATAGCCCAATAACTTACGGCCTCACCTCCAATTCCTGTCGGAACAACCCCATAGAGAGCTTGGTTAGTTAAATAAGATAGTGGGTCGTAAAAGTAAAGCCTGCTATTATCCCCACCCAAATCCATCTCGCCCGGTTTTAGCCAGAAAAAGGGAATAATAAATAAGGCAAAACATACAATAGCTACTACTATAAAATTATTTTTTTTCATTTAGCGTTTTTACAGCTAGAAGTTGATAAGATAGGCTTGGAAAATAATACAAGAATGGTTCAGTAATAAAGGCAATAATACCCCATATTATCCAAGGCTTATATTTTATTGTCGCACACGCTCCTCTTATGAATTTAAAACTGCGCAATCCATATACTTTATAACCAAATTTCTCGAAATCTCTTTTATTCCACCCAGATTTATGATGCTGATACGGGTTCTGATCATAATGATCTTGATGACAAAATTCATTTGGAGTAAGAATAATTATTTTTTTCCGCGCAACTCTCTCCATTGTCCTAAGCAGTTGAACACCATCTTTTTTTCTTAAATGCTCAATCACATCTAGGGCAATGATAGCATCAAAAGTTTTTGGCTTATAATACGTATCAATTTCTCTAATATCTCCTACAATGTATCTGTTATGTATTTTTCTTTTTTCACTTTTGTCGATACTTGGTTTATGAATATCAATGCCTTCTGAATAAATATTTTTTAATAAGAGACGGAGAGGCGAATTTTGCCCGCACCCTACATCTAAGATTGACTTATAGCCATAAATACCTCTGCTTATAATTTTATAAAAAAATATATCTTTGAACTGATTTATTGATTTCATAAAACTGATATCTTCTCCATTGTCAAAATATTAAAATGTGATTCATTCTTTCTTTGCAAATAATATTCCAATAGTGTTATTACCGTTAATTACACCAACCACGAAATTATTTTTTATCAGGAACTTTTTCTAGCAATTAACCCAAAGTAATTAAGATAGAATGATATTCGTAAAAACTTTTTCATGTATATTTAATTGTTTTAGAAATTGTCTTAACTTTGAACTTATTCTTCTTTCCACTGCTGTATAATACCGATTAATAAGAAGAAAAAAATCCAGACTGCTGCTTTTTCTGTAGCTGGCGACGTCCCCGTAAAAAGAAACTCAATGTACATGATTCCCAAAAGTACTAGGCAAAACAAAAAAGCATATCTTCCAGCAAGTTTATATAACATTATACTTATACCGTATAGTCCTAACGTTATAAATATTCTTATGTCTGAACTTTCTGGAATAAGTAAAATATCTGCTAATACCGCCAAAACGACGATCGTAAGTAAAACTGGTTTGTTTTTCAAAGCGATATTAAGAAAAAATAAAGTTTTCTTGTTCCCTTGAAGCAAAGTAAAAGGAGAAATCATAAAATTATATTTATTATACCAAAAAGTCTTTTCCTATAAAAGAGAAAAGCTCCCCACAGCATACAGAAAATAAAAACTTGTAACGATACAACCAAACCTGCATAGAATATTCTTTGATCTGTCATCTCCACGACGAGAGAGTAACTATCTCTTCCACCTACATCCTCGGGCAAAACAACCCAAGCATTCGCATATCCATTTACCTGAAAATGTCTATAGCTTGCAATCGCTTTCTTTCCCCATGTAGAAAACGTGGACTCGTCCAGAAATGTATTACTGTGTACGCCTTCTGTTACTTTACCATCAAAATAATTCGATAGGGTCTTTTTTTGTTGAGGCTCTGTATAGGCAGGGAAAAGACTCCAATTCCTATGAAATGACTCAGAAAAAACAAGAACATATCGATCTTTTGCCCCATTTACTTTCAGCCTATATCTAGTTGGGTTTATTTTTTCGAATTGAATTTTTGGCAAATCACTCGGCCCAGAACTAAATTCCTTACTGCATATTCTTTTTTGAAAGTTTTTTTTACATATCTGTTCTTCTATGAATATAGAACGCGCCTCACTTGTTTTTTTGTATGGAAAAAAAGATGAAGCGCTTTCAAAATAGGGATGCAGCTTTGGATTGTTATCATAAGTAATTATAGTATTGGTTATATAAAAATGGGGCAGAAAGTTCTGCTCATCTGTCTCATACAATCCATACTGTCCTTTTTCATATATCTTTTTTGTTGTTATTTTGTTCACAAAATCTTCATACCCTTTTTGAGTAGAAGGAAGAAAGGTACGAACATGCTGATATGGATAAGAAGGAAAAGTTGTATCATAAACAAGCGGGTCTTTATTATAAAAAATGTATTTAACATTAAGAAGACTTAGCATACGTTTAATTGATGTATAATCTTTTTCCTTTGCCAATTTTAAAAAAATCTCACTAAATGGCGCAATATTTATGTATCCTGCAAAATCTTTTTTTCCGGCAAGATACCCTATGGTTGATACTCCTACATAGGCTCCGCTATTTGTGCCGTGAATCACTTGATAATTGGGGTCTGTAAATGGCAAGGTTAATATTTTACTGTCGTCTGGTAACGAACGGATGAATGCGAGTGTTTCTTTATACTTTGGATCCATGACCATCGCGATTTTAACATTGTTTGACTGAAAATGAGTCTTGTTTACAAGCGAGCCATTTATAAATGGCCACGCCCCTAATATCAGAACAAGTCCTATGCCAAAATATAAAATTCCAGCATACATCTGCCTAAGCCTAGAAGACACCAAAAAGAGCGCCTGTCCAAATAAAATAGCGTAAAAAAAAGAAAATACAAAAAGCCATTGGCCGATAAAATTGCGAAACATCGAAAATCCGGGGATGTAAAAAAGTCTTTTATATATTTCAACCCCTAAATCGGTAATTTTAGCGCTTAGTAAAAAGAGAATTATTAAGAGAAATATTCCGGTTAAAAGCATTGTTTTGTTTCTGCCTCTATTTAATAAAAATCCAAGAATTACAACTAAAGGAACCATCACAGACGTAAAACCAAGCATATTAACAGGAGGCAAGGAAAGAATATTCAAACTAACCTTAGCAAAAGGCAAAACTCCAAAAAAATAGTCCAACTGATGAACAATGTCCTCTCTGCTAAATACCCTTGTGTTTGTGTTGCTACCCGGATCAAACAAGCTTAAAACCGATGGTATAAGGTGAAAAGAGTGGAGCCCGACAAATAGTAAAATGCCGGCGAAAATTCCCTTCCAGGGAAGCTTTTTGCCTCGAATAAAGGTTACATAGAAAAAAAGAAACAATAAGCTTAGAGGATAAAACGAAAAAATTAATGGAGCAGAAACCCATGAAAAGTTATGGGCAAAAATGAACGTTATTATAAGAATAAACCAAAGATACTTAATGTTACTGGTTAAGAGATACTTTAAAAGTAAATAGAAGACGAGCGGGTTTAAGAATACCTGGTCGTGATTAAGCAATGCTTTCTCCCAGTTTCCTATCATTCTGGGAGAAAGGATATAAAAGAAACCGGCAAGCACCGAAGAAATCTCGCGAAGCATCGAAAAATATTTATTATTGTACTTTTTATCAATGAGTTCTTTAACAATGCCGTAAACAGCAAGAAAAGCAACAACTAATTTTATGGAATTGAATACTGAAATTAAAAGATAGGGAGATTGCAAAATTGATTTCATGCCAGAAAGAAGTATTACAATTGGCAGGCTATAGAAATGAGGCTCTACTAAGCCCATTCCAAAAGGCAGAATATTATAGAGACTGTAATTATTAAGGTAATTTATCGGGTCATAGAAATACAGCCTACTGCTGTCTCCACCTAAATCCATCTCACCCGGTTTTAACCAGAAAAAAGGAATAATAAAAAGAAGAAGAGAAATTATGAATAAATAAGTTTTCGAACTGAGTAGAAGCTTCATCAATGTTGGTATTATATCATCTTGGTATTGATAAAAATAAGAGCAGAGAATATAATTTCCGTATGGTAAAAAATGGAAACAGTAATCTTCGGGTTCCTTACGCACTGGCCGTTCACGGAAACGAAGAAAAATTAAGGGTTATAAAAGTTTTGGATGAACATAGAACAAATTTAGGAAAAGAAACTATAGAATTTGAGAAAAATGTTGCAAAAGCGTTTGGCAAAAAATTCGGCGTAATGGTAAATTCAGGCTCATCTGCTAATTTTCTTGCCATTGAACTCTTAAATCTTCCACCAAAATCGGAGGTAATTACTCCCCTTCTTACATTCTCAACCACAGTTTCGCCACTTGTTCAGCATGGACTTATTCCAGTTTTTGCAGACGTTGATCCTGGAAAATATACAGTTAATGTTGATCAAATTGAAAAGCTTATAACAAAAAAGACAAAAGCTCTTATGATACCTCTCCTTCTAGGAAATGTCCCAGATATGGGAAGGTTAAAAGAAATTGCCAAAAAGCATAAATTATTTTTCGTTGAAGATTCATGCGATACATTAGGAGCTACTTTTAACGGCAAACCAACGGGAGCATATTCCGATATCACAATTACCAGTTTTTTTGGATCCCACATTATAACCGCAGGCGGCAACGGCGGAATGATTATGGTAAACCGAGCCGACTGGAAAGACAAAGTAAATGTCTTAAGAGGATGGGGCAGATCGTCTGCACTTTTTGCCGAATCGGAAAATATCGAGAAGCGTTTTAAAACTAAATTGGGAACTATTCCTTATGATGCAAAATTTTTATTTGACGAAATAGGATATAACTTTCTTCCAAATGAGATGGGTTCTGCTTTTGGAAATGCACAGCTTGAAAAACTTCCTAAATTTAGAAAAATAAGAGAGTACAATTTTAGATACTTAATTAATTTTTTCAAAAAATATGAGGAATTTTTCATCCTTCCTAAGCAGGATAAAAAAGTTTCTACTCAATGGCTCGCTTTTCCCTTAACCATAAGAGCGAGCGCTCCTTTCTCAAGACTTGAGTTGGTAAAATATCTTGAAGCAGAAAATATCCAGACCCGTCCAATCTTTACAGGAAATATATTAAAACACCCGGGTTTTAAGAACATTTCACACAGGATAATCAGTGGCGGATGTCCAGTCACAGATGAGGTCACGGAGAGGGGATTTGTGATTGGCTGCCACCATGGTCTTGAAGAAAAACACGTTGAAAAAATCAAACGAGTATTTGCTTCTTTCCCTAAGAAATATTTATAAATTTTAGAATTGTTTCTGTTATTTGCTGAACAGAGAGCCCATTATATTCTAGTAAATATTGTACAGATCCAGTGATACTCGTAAATTTGTCGGGTACACCAAAACGGTAAAACTTTACCTGCCTTCCAGATTCGGCAATAATTTCGGCTACTGCGCTCCCTAATCCGCCAATAATATTATGCTCTTCTAGAGTAAAAATATATCCTGTTTTCCTTGCTGCTTCTAAAATTATTTTTTTATTAATTGGTTTTATGACCGGAAGAGAGATTAATGTCCCCTCCGCGTTTTTTTTTGACAAAACTTCTACAATGTCCAGAGCCATTGGTAATAAACTACCACTTACAAAAAGAGTGAATTTGCCACCATTTTTTATTTTTATTCCAGCTTCAGGATGAAACAATTGTTGAGTTTTATGGATCACAGGACTCCCCGCCTTAGTTATTCGTATATATACTGGACCATTAATCTCGTATGCAGCTTTTGTTGCCCATTCTGCTTCAATTGGATCTCCCGGAGTAAAAATAGTCATGTTAGGAAGTAATCTCATCAGTCCTACATCTTCTAAAGCAAAATGGCTTACTCCTAACTGATTAGAACTAAATCCTGCAGCGACACCAATGATCTTTACGTTAACGTGATTATAGGCAACATCAAGTCGAATCTGTTCAAAACATCTCATTGTTGCAAAGGGAGCCTGGGCGTAAAAGAAAACTTTATAACCGCAGAGCGCGAGACCAGTTGCAATACCAATAGTACTTTGTTCTGTTACCCCAGTATTCAAAAAACGCTCTGGAAATTCTTTTTCTACATCTTCAAAAACTGAAAATCCCATATCAGCGGTTAGAGAAATAATATCTTCATTAACTCTCATCAAATCAACAAGAGTATTTAAAAAGGCAGTTCTCATAGCCCTAACTCGCTTTCAGCAATCTTAATTTCTTTTTCTGTTGGAGTTCTATAATGCCATTCATTTCTATCCTCTAATACCGAAACCCCTTTACCTTTAATAGTATGAGCAATAACAATACTTGGCTTACCTTTTTCGAATGGAAGCCTTGAAAAAACTTGCGAAATTTCCTCAAAACTATGACCATCAATTTCTTTTACAGACCATTTAAATGCTTCCCATTTCTTAACAAAAGGCTCTAAATCCAAAACATCTGCAACCCGACCAAAGCTCTGCCATTTGTTGTAATCGACAATAACAACAAGATTATCGAGCTTGTGATGGCCAGCTTGTAAAATTGCTTCCCATGTTGATCCTTCATCACATTCACCATCGCTTGTCATAACAAATACTCTATATTCTCTTTTTTGCAGTTTTCCAGCCAAAGCCATACCAACTCCAATTGGAAGACCATGTCCCATTGATCCGGTTGTTGCTTCTATACCAGGAGTTCCATTTCTTGTTGCAATGCCAATCATCTTACTACCATCTTGACAATACGTATCAAGCAGTTTTTTTTCAAAAAACCCTTTTCTTGCTAAGATTGTATATAATGTTGATATCCCCCATCCTTTACTCAAAATGAAACGATCGCGATTTGGATCTTGAGGATTTTTTGGATCAATCTTAAGAATCTTCTCATACAAATATACTATTAATTCAACAATAGAATATGATGAGGCGATATGAGATGCGTGAGCAGCAACTATTATCGATAATACAGTTTGTCTGATTTCCCTTGCATACTTTTTAAGCGACTCAAATTCTTTTTTATCAAGCATAAAGGCTAGAATATTGCTTAAACCATTCTATTGTCTTTTTTAGACCCGTATGTAATTCATACTTTGACTGCCATTTTAAGATTTTCTGAGCTTTTGATATATCTGCTTCCCATTTCTTAGGTTCTATCTGTCTTGTCTGCTTTTTGGCCTTGCCCCATACAATTTTTGAATTGCTATTTGTTATTTGCAGAATTAGGCTGACAACATCTGATATTTGATGCTGCTCTCCACTACTAATATTATATATCTCACCCGGATTGCTTTCACTATCTATAGCTTTTATGTATGCATCCACTACATCTTCGATAAATATAAAATCTCTTACGTTATTTGGCGAAGATAATTCTATTGATTGGTTTTTAAGAGCGCTAGCTATAACCAAAGGAATTAATCTGCTTTTATCCTCAAAATAACCATATGGTGAAAATAAACGAAATGTAATTATTGGAAGATTATTGCGTATTGCCTCTTTCTGACAAAATAGGGTGGCAGCTGCTTTTGTTATACCATAATCATTGACAGGAGTAATCATATCAGATTCTTTCATTTTTTCACTTTTGATTCCGTATTCGGAAGAACTTCCCGCATTAATAAAAAGTTTGAATCTATGTTTTTTGCTTGCATTTACAAGATTTATCGTTCCTTTGATATTTACATCAACCATTTGGGTTATGATATTTTCAGAAGGAAGAGAACCATAGGAAGCAAGATGGAAGATATAGGTAGGCATAATTCTTGCAATTACCGCATCCAATGATTTACCTAGAAGATCACATTCGTAAATATCTAATTTTGAAGCGATATCGTACAGTCTCCAATTTAATCTTTTATCCCGAACAATAACACTAACGTGTTTTTTTTGACGAACTAGTTCTCTCGTCAAGCAAGCACCAATAAAACCAGTAGCTCCGGTTATTAAATAAATATCCTGCATACTAATTATTCTCCTTTGTTAAGACATTTTTATACCAAGCAAAAACTGTTTTTAGGCTATTTTCTAAATTATAGCTAGGCTTCCAGCCAAGCTTTCTGATTTTAGCATCATTTAAATGCTGATAAGGAATTTCATTTTTTGCAGTATTCAATATTTTGTATTGAATTTTAATTTTTAATATTTCTTCTGCCTTTTTTATTAAATCCAGAACAGAAAGCGTATCGCTTGATGAGAAATTAAAAACTTCACCTTTTATTTTATCAAAGTTATCCAACAGAAATAGATAACCATCAATAACATCTTTTATATATAAATAGTCTCTTACGTATGTCCCATTGCTCCGTATCCTAAGGACTTTCTTCTTAATTATAGCTTCACAAATATCGGGAACAATCCTGCCAAAATGTAAGTCTCCCTCTCCGTATACGTTCCCAAAGCGAGTAATTACCACCGGAAGGTCGTAGGTTTTAAAGTATGCTTGTGAAATAAGGTCAGCAGATGCTTTCGAAACATCGTATGGATGATCTGCTCTAAGGGGGGAATCTTCGGTATATGCTTTCTTTGTTTTTCCATATGCCTTGTCCGAAGATGCAATAATTATCCCTTTTATAAATTTTGATGCCCTTGCGGCCTCCAATATATTAACCGTTCCCATAATGTTTGTTTCAAATGCTTTGTGGGGATCAGTATATGCTTCCTGAACGATTGGCTCTGCAGCAAGATGGAAAATGTAGTCGGGTTTAAATTTCTTAAAGAAGCCGAACACCTTTTCCTTATCTCTAATATCAATAAGCTTTAACAACACCTTATTCTTGAGATTATTAAGAGCAAATGTAGATTTAGGATGAACTTTTATATCTATAACGGCTACCTTCGCACCGCTTGCAACAAGCTCTCCAACTAAATGACCGCCTATAAACCCCGTTCCGCCAGTTACTAAAATTTTCGAATTCTTAATACTTATCACGATCTACATACCTAATACTTAATATCTAGTTATCATTTCCACACCTTCCATTTAGGATCTTCCCGCCAAAATTTATTAAGATTATCTACATCCGGATATGTATCCATAGAGTGCCAAAAATCGTCATGGAGATATAGAGAAAGCTGTCTCTTTTTAACAAGCCGTTTTAAAGCTTGATGCTCCATTTCTCCTTTTTTTAAAAAATCAAAAAAACCTCTTTTAAAAACCATGAATCCTCCGTTTACCCATTCTTTGAGAACAGGTTTTTCGATAAATGAGGTGATTATTTTGTTTTTGTCGGTGGCTAGGAGCCCATATTTACTGCGCGGATGAACGCCTGTCACGGTTCCAATCGTTCCCTGTTTTTTATGAAATTTTACAAGCTCCTTAATGTTAATATCCGATACTCCGTCTCCATAAGTAACCATAAAATTTTCATCTTCTTTTGGAATATAATCTTTCACTCTTAAGATTCTTTCTCCCGGCAACGTCTCTTCGCCCGTATCAACGAGGGTGATCTTAAAATCATGGGTCATATGCTTTTGATTTAGAAAATATTGTTTAATATAGTCCCCCTTATAGCCCAAGGCGATAATAAATTCATTAAAGCCATAATAAGAATATATTTTCATTATGTGCCAGAGAATTGGTTTTCCTCCGATATTTACCATTGGCTTTGGCTTAAACTCTGTTTCTTCTTTTAGTCGGTAACCAATTCCCCCACAAAGAATTATTGTTTTCATATCAAGATTATACCTTTCTTTTTACAAATGAGAAAGCCTGAATCATCCAGAATGTTTCATAGTAAACCAAAAAAATATCGATAAATGGTAAAAAAATAATTCGGGGATTTAATAAGGTAGATAAAGTTGTATATATTTTTTTTGAATTAACAAAGGCATAGATAATTAATAATACTATCCCAAACAAATGCAGGTTTGGTATAAATGGCAAAATTGCTAATCCCGGCTTAATCAAAAAATTCAAAACTCCTAGCGGAATGAGTAATCCTTTTCCATAAGTTTTAAGCGGAAGAGATTTTCCTTGAAATCTTATAAGCCTGCCATAAGTTCTGGCCAGTAGTTTTCTATTTTTTATCCAATCAGACAAAGAGTAATTGTTGCCTAAGTAATGCAGATGAATTACTTTAGCCTTACTTAGAATAAGCTTTCCTTTATTTTCCAAGCGTAAATATAAATCTGCATCTTCACCTCCAACACTTACATCTCCACCAAACGATATCTCATTAAATCCTCCCACTCGTACAAATGCCTTTTTTTTCACACAATCAAATTTACCATTAAAACCGGCACTTTCTTTATCAACTGATCTTGAAAAAAGACATTTCTGCCAAAAATTATAAGTATCCCATACATTTTTCGGCAATATCACTTTTGGATATGACGCAACAACTTTTAAGTCCTTTCCGAAAGGCTCAACTAATTTTTCAATTTCATGGTCAGAAGGAAGCGAACTGTCCGAATGCATAAATATTACATGAGATGAAATAGCTTTCTTTACACCAAAATTATAACTTGCGCCAACACCCTTATTTTCCTTTCGTCTAATGATATGTACGGGAATTATAGATTTTTTTGCAAATTCTAAAGCTAATTCAACAGAATTGTCAGTTGAAACATTATCAACTATTATTATTTCCTTTATTGGATAACTCTGTCTTACAACGCTTTTTAGTGTATGCAAAATTGTCGTCGCAGAATTTTTCATGGGAATAATGACGCTTACCAGAAAAGGTGCAATTCTCTCCAATTGATGTTGTTTCATATTAACAGTCTTCTAAAAAATTGAATTTTTGAGCGTAATAGTTTTCGTAGTAAAAATAATTGTTAAACCTTTTTAACCCTTCCAAATAGACATCACAGCTCTTTCTTATTTTTTCAATCGCAATACGAAGTGATTCTATGTCCCGGTTAATAACTTCTCCTGCATTAAATTTCTTGACATAGGGAGCTATGATTGATGTATTTGACATAATAATTGGCAGTCCAAGCTCTGCGTATTCTTTTATCTTACCCGGATCAACATAATAAGTCCCATGTATACTGCCCGTAAGATAAGGAGCCACTCCGACGAAACATTTCTTTGAGATTGCCTCAAGTTCTTCCTTCGGAATAAATTTATTAGGAAAGTAAACTCGGTTTGTAATCCTATATTGAGTAAGAAGTTTTTTATATTTCTTATATAGTTTGCCATCGCAAACTCCAATAATACTAAACTTGTACTCTTTATTTTCTTTCAAAAAGGAGAAAATAAGATCCAGTCCCTGAGATTCTTTTATAACGCCTACAAAAAGCATTGTAAGTGAGCCTTGAGGAATACCTTTTCGTATAATTCTTGGTCTTACTCCCCACAAAATAGTTTTTCTTTTTTTTGTGTTAATAATTTTTCCGTTCATTAATTTATTGACTCTATCTCCAAAATAGGCTGTAAAATTAACCCTCTTGTGATAAAAGTTCTTAAGATCATCAAATAATCGTAGTGTTAGATTGGCTCTTGGAAAATATTCAATCCAAAAGACAAATCTGATATTTTTTAACAATCTTTGAGCAAACATACCAAAAAAAGAAATTGGGTGAAAGGTAATAACAACTGCTTTATCTTCCCTTGTAAAATATTTAAAAATAAACTTAATATAACTTACGTACCATAAAAAATAATATAGAAAAATATTTTTAGATAACTCAATTTCTTTCTGTTCTATTATTGATCCCTCGTTATAAACACGCACTATATTGCCTTTATTTTTTATCCTTGGCTGGACAATAAATACGACAAGCTTCTGTGTATTTTTAGCAAAATATTCCTCTATATTGCCGCAAAACTGTAGACTTGCATACAAAAAAATATTTTTATATCTGAATCTTTTACTTATCATTTTGAAAAATTACAGAAATATTATTAGCTCCATACTGAATATCTTGCTTTTTTCTGTCTTGTTTTTCTAAAAACTCATCGAATCTATGAATCCCTATCGACTCCGAAAATATAACCCCAAACACTTTGAGAAGATGTCCTGTATAAAATACTTTTAAGACTTTTAACCGAAACTTCTCTTTGAGACTATTTAAATCGTATCTTCTTAAATGACCCAGACGCTTGTCGTAGAGAATATTTATTAACCATAGAAACGGCCAGACATACTTCAAAGAAAGCGGCACTGTAATAAGCATTTTCCCTTCTTTTCTTAATACCTTCCTCCATTTGTAAATTGCTTTCTTTTCATTGGGAATGTGTTCCAATAGTGCGTTGGCAACAATATAGTCAACTGAATTATCCGCAAGCGGTATATCTTCCGCCTTACATACGAGAAACTTTAAGTTGCTCAGCGAAAGCTGACTTTTATATTTTTTTAAATTCTCTATTGCTTGTTCACTCATATCACACGCTATTACATTTATTCCATACTTTGCCAATTCCACTGCCACATAACCAGAACCCGCTCCAATATCAAGAAGGGTTTTGTTTTTAAAATCGTTATCTAGGAGATATTCTTTTATTCTCTGAATATAACTTTTTTGCCAAGCAGCCAACTTGTATTGTGAAATACCAGAAAACTCTTTTTCAAAATAGCTAAGCTGTTTTTTGTAATGAGCCTTCTTATTCATTGAGAAGTTTTATAGCCTAGTTTCTCCGTTTTTATCTATAACGTATGGGTAGGGCATTATAAAAAGTAGTTTTCCGCCCTTTCTGATATACTCCCTTTCTCTCTCCAGAATTTCCTCTTTAAAATTCCATGGAATGACAAACATACAATCCGGCTTAAGCTTTCTTGCCTCTTCCTCCGAAATTAATATCATATCTGTACCTAATGTTCGCAGTCCAATCTTGAAAGGATTCCTTTCGCTAATATAAGGAAGCATTTTCTTGTTTATTCCGCAAAGCTGGAGCATAACATTGCCCTTAGTTGATGCCCCCAAACCGATAACCAATCCTTTTTGATTTGCAATGTACTTTTTAACCTTTTTAGTATTTATTTCTATTAATTTTGAAAAGGCGTCGTATGTTTGCGGGCTCTCAAGCTGGAGCACTTTTTCTTTGAGAAGCAAATACTCCAAATTTGCCGATTTCGGTCTTTTTGCTTCCTTATGCGCCGCCATTATCCTTAAGCTCCCTCCATTTACAAAATTAGTCGATGCGTCAAAAACTTCCATTCCATTTTTTTCCATTAGGTAACTTAGCGTTTTTAGAGAAAAATACTCTAGATGTTCGTGACAAATATCATAAAAATTCATATCTTTGATCGTGTCGTATAAATAACTTACTTGGATACAAAGAACACCATCTTTACCCAAAATTCTCTTAAGCTGCTTTACTCCTTCATTTGGATTATCTAAATCGTAGAACATAGCCGTTGAGGTAATAATTTTGAATTTTTTTCCCTCTAATTGTGGGCTTGGAAAATAATCATTAATTATTTTAATTGATTTATCAAGATGACTCCAATCAATATTTTTTGCCGGATCAATGCCATATCTGTTTAGTTTTTTAGAGTAAAATGTAAGCATTAGTCCATCATTACATCCCACATCCAGCACATTATCACCATCCTTTAAAACTACACTACCTGTTACATCGGCTACTACGTCTCTTAAATCTCTATTCATCGTATTTGAGACATTTGAACGATAAAAGTAATTTGAATATAAGAGATCCGGATTGACCGTCTCGAGTAATTGAACTAGGCCACACTTTTTACAAAGAAGTAAGGTCATGGGAATCTTAATTTTAGATTTCGGGTTGTTTAAATTCGTTTCTACAAAAGTGGATGCGATATATTGAGGTTTTATTTTAACGACAGCGATCAGGCTGATTGAGTGACAAGTCCTACACTTCTTAACGAGTCTAAAATTTTCCATTAAAGCATATTTTACCCTATTATTGAGCAAGAATACAAGAAGAAATTAGCTATCGATGATAGCTTGTATACCACTCAATTGTTCGTCTTAATCCTTTATCGAGAGTAATCTTTGGCTGAAATCCAAGCTTTTCTTTAGCCTTTTTGTTGTCGCTGTTTCTTCTTGGGCTTCCGTCCGGTTTTGAAGTATCGAATTCTATTTTTGTTTTTACACCGCTTATCTTAATAATTTTTTCAACAAGCCGGGTAATCGTGACTTCCTCGTCAGTTCCTATATTTACAGGATCAGCCACCGGATACTTTTCTATAGTCAGTATCAAGCCTTCAGCAAAGTCTTCAACATATAAAAATGCTCTTGTCTGTCTTCCACTTCCCCAAACCGTAAGCGGATTTTCCCCATTAAAAACGCGCTTAATAAGAGCGGCGATAACATGGGAATATTGCGGATCGAAATGATCACGAGGTCCATAACAATTATAAGGCCTGGCTATTCCTACCTTCATTCCAAATTCTTCTGCGTAATATATTCCTAGTTTCTCAGCCATTCTTTTTGCCCAACCATAACCTCCGTTGGTTGGCTCGGGTTCATCTAAAAAGCCCTCGGATTCGGGAGTAGGAATCAAACAGTTACGAGGATAGACACAAGCTGAAGAAACAACCAAAAACCGCTCGACGCCTGCTTTCCTTGCAGCTTCAATCATGTTAGTGCCGATAAGAAGGTTGTCTAACATCATCGTCGCCTGATGCGTCCTGTTGTATTCTATTCCGCCAACTCTTGCAGCCAAGTTCATGACAATATTTTGGTTTTTGCACGCATTCAATGCAACTTCCGGATCTTGACAATTTCCATTTATTAGTTTTACATTATTTTTAACAGATTTTAAATTTATTTCTCTTCCATTTTGAAGATTATCTAAAACCGAAACCCTAGCATTTCTTTTTACCAACTTCTCCACGAGATGACTTCCAACAAATCCTGCTCCTCCGGTGACTAATACCCTCTTATTTTTCCAAAAATTGTTAATCATTTGTAAATATTTTAATAATCTCTAACATTTCTTTTTTTGTTAAATCTGGGTTATTCCCAAAATACAAGCCCTGCTTATGAACCACATTAGCGTTTGAGTTCTTAATAACATGCATAAAATAAGGCATATATTTACTAAAGAAAGGCTGAGCCGTCATGTCCCCTCCTACGATTGGCCTAATTTCTACCTTATCTTTGCACTTATCTACCAACTTATTTCTTGTCTCTTGAGTTTTACAAATTATTGGAACCGCAAAATTTGAAAGAAAATCAATATGATCATATTTTATGGGATAGTATCGGTCTGTTCGCTCGTAAATCGGCTTTGCCATTGTAAAAAAATTATCTCTGCGTTTGCGTATTATTTCATCTATATAGCCAAGCTGAGTATTTCCGATAAAACCATTTATTTCTGTAGTTCTTAAATTATAGCCTAAATCGTAAAATGTATAACGGGAGTAAAATGTCGAATTAACATTATGTTCCAGTCTTATCTTTAGCTGTTTTTTTTCTGTTAAATTCCTGTCCCATCCATGAGCCCGGACAAGCTGAAGCATAGTTTCAAGTTCTTCATCGTCTGTACAGATTGCTCCACCCTCAATTGTCGAAAGATGATGACCAACATAGAAAGAGAATGTAGAAGCTACTCCAAAGTTACCAAGTTTTTTACCTTTATAGACTGTCCCTAAAGATTCACAGTTATCCTCAATCAGTATTATTCTTTTCTCATCGCAAATTCTTTTAATTTCATCAATATCGTCACAAAACCCAAGTAAATTTGTAAGGAATAGTATCTTAATTGGATATTTCTTGATTACATCAAGCAATTTTTTGCTTGAAACGTTTAGCGTATCGAGTTCAATATCGATAGGAACAGTTTTTAGTCCGAGTTGAATAATAGGCATTACATTTGTAGACCAGGTAAGCGCAGAAAAACCTACGCTATCCCCTTTTTTTATTTTATCCAAGTTTAGAAGAGCTTGTATTAAAGCAAGGTTGGCAGAGCTTCCGCTATTAACAAATACGCAATATTTTCTACCTTGGTATAAGGCAAAATTTTTTTCGAATTTCTTACACTGCTCTCCAATGCTAAGCTTCTCCGAAGACATTATAAATTTACTCAATTTTTCCTTTGTATCTGACTCTTTGTAAAATGTTGATTTAATAAGCTTAATCATGATTTAAATATGTCAAGGCACTAGCAAAAACTTTATCCCAATCATATTTTTTTGCAAATCTCACCGCGTTATATCTATATTCTTTCATTAATTTTTTATCCGAGAAAAACTTAAGTAAAATATCAAGCAAGTCCTTCTTGCTATATTGTACTATAAAACCGCATTTATTCTTAGCAATTTCTTCTGCTACATAAGGGACATCTGTCATAATTACAGGAACTCCAGCCCCAAGATAGTTTTTGATTTTTCCAGGATCTGCGTAGTAAGAAAACTCGTCATATCTTCGGTCGTATAAAGCAATTGCCAGAGCAGCTTTTGCAATCCTGTTCTCTACGTCTTTATGGTTCCGGATGTAACCAAGAAACTCGACATATTTCTCAAGGCGCAACTTCTTAATAAGTTTTTTTAATTCTGTCTCGTATGGCCCTTTGCCAATAATTGTAAATCTAATCTCTGGAATTTTCTTTAGTATCTGGGGGAGGGAATTAATAACAAGTTGGATTCCCTGTTTTCTAAGTATGGTACCCATATAAATTATCTCTCTTTTATTAATATTTTCAAAAGAAACACGTTTTATTCGATTAAAATTAACACCATGTGGAACAATAAGCTGATTAGGAAATTTCATATTCCACTTCTTACTACGACCTTGAATCATTCGCGGCGAAAGATTCCATGTCCAATCAGAATGCTGGGCACAAAATTTTTCTATCTTGTGGTAAATTGTATTCAACAATTTATTATAAAATCTTTGCGGAACATAATCTATAACATAGTAAATCACCTTATCAACCCGACTCAATAACTTTAGTACATAACCTGAAAAAGCGTTCAAATTACCTACGCCAAAGAAAAGCCTGTATTTACTACCTATAGTCATACACCACAGAACCGTGTATAGAAAATCTTTAATATATAAAAGAGGTTCCGGCAAAATCCAATGAAACGCAGTATGACTTTTGACTAGCTTACTATCTCTATAAAATTCGTACCGTGAGGAATTTTTAAAATTTTTCTTAAGATAAAGCAATGGATGCGCTATGAAGAGAAGCTCCCGTATTCCCTGCTTTAAGAGATAATCTCGTAAATCATATGCCAAACCTGTTGTTTCCTCATGAATTACTATAACAGCGTTACTTTTTGCCAAGGACACTTTTTTCATACCATTCTATTTCTTTTCTTAAACCTTGCTCAAAGGTAGTCTTGGATATAAAACCAAATTCTCTTTTTGCAAGACTAACATCCAGCTTTCTTCTGGGCTGGCCATCAGGCTTTGACACATCAAAGATTAGCTTTCCCTTAAAACCAATCATTCTAGCGATAAGCTTAGCTAATTCTTTAATTGATATTTCAAACCCAGCACCAAGATTTACAGGATCTGATTTATTATATTTTTCTGCTGCTAACAATATTCCGTCGGCCGCATCTTCGACATAGAGAAATTCTCGAGTGGCTTTACCAGTTCCCCAAATGACCACATTTTTTTCATTTTTAATTTTTGCATCATAAAATTTTTTAATTAACGCTGGGATAACATGCGAAGACCTAGTATCGAAATTATCACCCGGTCCGTACATATTTACGGGCAAAAGAAAAATTGAATTATACCCATATTGCTGCCTATATGCCTGTGATTGAACAAGAAGCATTTTTTTTGCCAGCCCATATGGCGCATTTGTTTCTTCTGGATATCCTATCCATAAATCTTTCTCCCTGAATGGTACTGGCGTGAATTTTGGATAGCAGCAAATTGATCCGAGGGCAACAAATTTCTCAACACCAGCTTTTCGAGCCTCATCAATAAGAAAAATGCCCATCCGTATGTTATCGTAAAACATTTCTCCCGGATGATCCTTGTTAAGCCCAATGCCTCCAACAAATCCTGCAAGATGAATAACTAAATCCATTCCTTTAACAACTTGTTTGCACGCTTCAACTTTTCTTAAATCATACTCGTTTGAGCTAGGAGTAAAAAGATTTTTAACTCCTTTCTCTCTTAGCTTTCTAGTTAAATGCAATCCTAGAAAACCGGATGCTCCTGTTACCACTATTTTCTTTTTTGAGAGATCTAGCGTCATAAATCAATCTTTATAATACTTTAGTCCCTTAAATAAGTAAAGATAATAGGATAGACGAGGACTTTTACTGACCTTTGATAAAAAAATTGAATCTTTTACTTTTCTTATCTTTTTTTGCACTATATTTCTCTTCCCTAAAGTCCTAGATAAATTTGCTAAATTCCAAAGCATTGCCTTTTGAATAGCAAGAAATAACCTTAGTCTTCCTGTAAAAAAGTAAATAACAGCAATTGCTTGACAAATGAGCAAATGCAGGGGCAAAATCCAAATCAAGGTTCTTACTTCAAAATTTTTTAAATAGCTTGATATTCTATTTTTAAAAGAGTGAAAAAAAATTTTCTCATTACCAAATTTTCTTGCAGAAACTCCTCCTTTATGATAAATCGATGATTCCGGTGTGTAAATGATTTTGTATCCTGCAAGGTGAACGCGTAAACAAAAATCTGTTTCTTCGAAATAAAGGAAGAAATCTGAATCAAAAAGTCCAATTTTATCTATCAATTTTTTCCTGACAAGCATACACGCGCCATAAGCTGAAAATATTTCATTTTCCTTGTTATATGTAAAAAGATTGGATTTTTTCCCATAACCAGGATAGTAAAGAAATCCTGTTGGAGTAAAAAATGCGCCAATTGAGTTAATTGTATTATCGTTATAGGATGGATTTCCCTTGTAGAGAATTTTTGGTTGGACGATACCAATATCTTTATCTTTCTCTAAAAATGCGACCAAATGTTTAAGAAAATTTTTTGTGACGATGGTATCATTGTTGAGAAGGAGTACATACTCTCCTTTTGCTTTTGCACATGCAATATTATTGCCTTGAGCAAATCCTAAATTCCTATCGCTCTCTATAAGTTCCACTTTCTTGAAATCCTTGATTATCTCCTTTGATTTATCGGTAGAGTTATTATCTAAAACAATTACTTGAATATTTCTATAATTTTGAGTAAATAAGGAGGACAGACATTCCTGCAGAATATCTTCTCCATTCCAATTTATTATAACAACCGAAACAAGAGGCTTATTCATGGAGATTTTTAAAATATTGCCTATGCCAATCAATTGTTTTTCTTAAACCTTCATCAAGGTTAATTTTTGGTTTCCACTCAAGTAACTTTGTTGCTTTATCAAAAGAAACGTATTGCGATTCTATTTCTCCTTCTCTTTTATCGCTTACTTTTTTTATTTCGATTTTTTTACCGGAAACATTGATAATTTTTTTAATTAAATCTTCAACGCTAATTATACTGTTTCCTCCAAAATTAAAAACCCCATTTTCGTCAACTTTTTTTATTTCTGTCTTGGCAAGCAGTAAGTATGCGTCAATCGCATCATCAATAAATAGATAATCTCTAATAGCCTCTCCTCCCCACATCCTGGGAGGTAAGTCCTCAAGAACACTTTTAATTGTCTTGGGAATAAGCCTTTGAAAATGCAAATCTCCCGGGCCGTAGATATTTACGAATCTTGGTATCAAAATAAAAAGATTAAGGCTCTTTGCATAGGATTGCGCAATAAGATCTGCACAGGCCTTGGAAGTTTCATATGGTCTTGTCGGTCTTGGCATATAGCTTTCAATATACGGAACCTTGTTTTTGCCGTAAACATGAGACGTAGAAGCAATTATCACCTTTTCCAATTTATTTTTTCTTGCGCTCTCTAGAATATTTAAGGTTCCCCCTATGTTTACTTTGAAAGTCTCATATGGATTAAGCTGACCTTCTTCAACTAAAGATTCTGACGCTAAATGAAAACATATTTGTATCTTTGAATCCTTTATAAATTTATTAACAGCCGTATAATCAAGTACATTTGAATTAAGAACTTGCTTATTGAAACTTTCTGACTTAGAAATTCCAAAAACTATAGCTCCTAATGAAGTTAAACGATCTCTTAAAGCTTTACCTATAAATCCATTTATACCTGTTATTAGTATTCTTTTATTTTTTAAACTACTATCTTTCATAGTTATTCTCTTCGGAACGCTAATCCTAAAAAGCCCGCCATAACCTCAGCGCCTCTCAAAAGTATTATACCAGCTGTTGTAATAGGATTTTTTACAAATATTTTCCAATGTTTTATGTATGCTTTTTTGAAAGGGAAAAATTGTTTAATCGCAATATTGGGATATCGTTTCAGATATTTTCTAAAGGCTATACTATAATAATATTTCTTTTTTACCCTACTAAAGAACTTCGTTCTTCCTTCATCGTGATAAATATAGCTTTTTATCTTTCCTATCTTACCTTTTGCCTGCATTTTATAGTGAAAATCGGAATCTTCAACTCCTACAATGGTGGTATCATAACATCCGATCTTTATGGCATCATTTTTTCTAAAAAATCTACAGCATTCGTTCATGCCTTCTTCGAGAACCGTGCTAACATATCTCTCCATTGCTACGCATTTGGTCCAAAACCCCTCTCCTATTGAAATTTCAGGTATGGTAAGCGCAATATAATTTTTGCTTATTAATGTATCGTAGCAATCTTTAACGACTTCTTTTGCTAAATACATATCCTGATCTATAATTAATATGTACTCTCCCTTAGCTTCTTTCATTCCTCTGTTTCTTTGAATGCTTCTTTCCGGTCCATCCTGGAAGTATCTTGCATATTTTTCGATTATCTTTTTACACCTATCTTGTTTTTCTTTGTCATAATACAAGCTATCCACTACAACAATATCTATATTTGGGTATGTCTGTTTTTTAATTGATAAAAGACACTTCTCAATAGTTTTTTCAGAATCGTAAGTTGGTATAACTACGGTTACCATAGGAAACTGTTTTTTCATAAATCCTTTTTATTTTTTCCCACCATTTCTATTATTTTTAAACTTTGCTTAGCTGCTTTATCCCAGGTTAAACTTTTCGCCCAGATTAAAGCATTCTTCTGAAAATCTTCATACCTTTTTTTATTATTAAGTAGAAGCACTGATTGATTTGCCATTTCTTTAGCATTATTTTCCTTTAAAACTATTCCTGTTTTGCCATCTTTAACAGAATCTCTAAGCCCTGCAACATCATAAACAATCGAAGGAGTACTCTGACTGGCTGCTTCTATTACAACTAACCCCCAACCCTCTTTTACAGATGTGTGTAAAAGAAGATGAGCTCTCCTCATGAGCTCAAACTTTTTCTCCTGAGATACAAATCCCCAAAAAGTTATTCTGTCGGAAACGTCAAGTTTTCTTGCCATTTTTTTAAGATAATCTATATACTTCCTATCTCCATCTCCAATGATCCATAATCTTGCCTTAGCAGCTGTGGTCAAAATGTTCTTAAACGCCATTATTGCGTCTTCTATGCCTTTTGATTTAGTTATTCTTCCGACAAAAATTAAAGTAGGGTCTTTCTCTTTTTCTACTTTTTTAATTTTTTTTGGAATTGTTAAGCCCATTGGCAATACAGTTATACTTTTAGATTTAACGCCTTCTCTTATAAGCTCTTCCCTTGTGGAATTTGAGATGGTCAAATAAGGAATGTTTTTATAAATAAATCGAAGATAAAGACGTTCCGTTAGTCTTCCAAATAGTCCAAAAAATGGTCCGAACATTTTTACCCAAAGATTTCCAGCTACTTCGCAAATAAGAACAACTTTTTCTTCTCTTACATACCAAGGCGTAAAAAACGGTAGTCCGTGGATTTCATCAACAACAACATCAAACTTTCCAACATTATCTTTGTAATATTTGAAAGCCAGAAAATGAGCGGAGGAAAATAGAAAACGAGCATCGGGATGACCTCTGCGAATAATTTTTACTCCATTAACTTTTTCTTCTGCGAGACAGTTAGGAAAACTACTTGAAAATTGAGCAACCTGATGCCCCCATCTTACCCAGCGTTTTGCAATTTCATGTGTAAGAATCTCCGCCCCACCAGAAGAGGGATTTTTTATATCGCGCCAATTGAGGATTAATATATTCATACTTCAATAATCAATAAACATACGACAATAAGCAATAATCATTTGCTAAGACGCAGCGTTTTAATCTTGCTCCATAAAAGACGACTTATTTCATCTCCCAGATCTAACAGGCTTTCTTTACCTCTTTCTTGAATTAATTCTTGTTCATAAGAAAAGTAAATCAAATATTTTGTTTCTTTTGTGGAGCCTAATGCAATTTCTAGAAATCTTCTATGGTCTTGCTTGCTTATTCTTGCATAACCTTCTACTAAATTAAGCGGAATAGATAAAGCTGCCCTTCTTAATTGAGAAGTAATTCTAAATAATTCTTCTTTAGGGAAAGTTTTTGTTATTCTATAAACTTCCTTTGCTAGTTTATCTGCTTTTATTAGTATAATGTCGTTTTCCGAACCGACTCTTTTGTCCATATTTTAATATATGACTATAATCAAAGATCAATAATCATGGGTAGAAAAAATTATTCCTTGTTTTTTGTTTATTGTTTTTTGTCCTTGTCATAGTAATGTAGAATTTTTAACCTATAAAAAACTGCGGCGGTGTCCCACAACATCCAAAAAATAACTCTCCAAAAACTAGTCGAAGTTATGCTTCCTGATCCTCTAAAATTTAGTTTTATGGGAGCTTCGTAGATTCTTGTATATCCAAGCTTGTACGCTACAGCTAAAGTCTCGACGTCAAAAGCAAATTGTTTCACTAATAACCTTGGGAATACATCCCTAACTACTCTTTTTTTAAAAAACTTTAGCCCAACCTGTGTATCTCTTACATCGAATCCAAAAAGCAAATGAGTAAAAGTTCTGTATCCCCATGACAAAATTTTTCTTTGTATTGGATAGCTAACTATGGAATCCGGATGAAGTTTACTTCCTATAATAATATCTGCGTCATGCAATTTTATAAAATCAAGGAGAATCGAGATAGAAGAACTCTCTATGTCCATTCCGGCATCCATAAATCCAATTACATCTCCCTTTGCTTCTAGCATTCCCAGCCGCACAGCGTTGCCTTTACCTAGGTTTACTTTATAACCCAAGACCCTTACGTTATTATTTTTTACTTTTTTGGCTTTTTCATAGGTTTTATCCAAAAAACCGTCAACAACCACGATAATCTCATACTTGCAATCAAGCTTTGAAAGAGTTTCTGCAAGACTTTCAATATTTAAAACAATTGTTTTTTCTTGTTTATAAGCAGGGACAACTAAAGATAAAGTTTTAATGTTCATACTTTATGAATTGATTGATTTAAGATTTAAGATTTATGACTTATGACATTTTTCTTAAGCCTTACTGCATGCATCTTATATCTTAACGATTAAATCTTGAGGCAGGTTTCTTCGGACAAAGTCCCACGAGAACGGTGTGCCGTCAGGCATTTTTGCTTGAGCTTCTGAGTAAGGAACTCTACCTTCTTCTTCGGTATTGTATAGAGCTGTTGGAAAATTCAATAATACTGCGGGTGTTTTTGAAACTACCATAAAACCGTGAAGAGTTTTTTTAGGAATAAGTAAAATATAAGGATCTCGATCCGCCTGCATGTGAAAAAGATTTAAAAGACCAAACGTTTCGGAATTTTCCCTGCTATCTGCAACTGCCGTAATAATTTCTCCATATGCAACTACAAACCTATCTTCCTGATTTGGGTGATAATGCCAAACGTCCTCATCGCGGGCAACGCCTGAATCAGTAACCGAAAAGTATTGCATGACAAATTCGCGATCCTGTCCATAAATTTCCAGCCAATCATTTCTTAGTGTCTCAACTAAAACGCCGGAATCATCTCTATTTATCTTAAGGGGATAAGCAATAACATCTTTAATAAGTTTTACGTGATGTTTATTTTTCAAATCTATAAATTCAATCACTGATAAATGATACCAAAATAAGGGGCGCTCTAACAAGAGCCTTGTTAAGAGCAAGATATGAAAGGAATAATGCTTTTTATTTTTTTAAAACTTCCATATTCTTTTATATATAAGATAAAGAGAACAATAAGAACAACTAATGATGCCGAAAGAGAAACATTAATTACCTGAAAGAAAGTTTTGTGAAAAAGCGATATTAGAATCATCTGAGCCAACGCACCTGCTCCTACTACGAAAGCTATCTTAGTTTTTTTAATTGACAGGAAAAAATTTACAAATACATTTAATATATTAAAAACCATAATAAAAAGTCCGTATGTTCCTAAATACGGAGAAACTTTTGCGTATTCTCGTCCCCCTAAGAAAAAATTTATACTAATAAGCGGAAAAACGTAATAGAATGCAACTATAAAAATAGAAGGAATAGTTACTAAAAAAAGAGCCAAATAAAAAAGGGAATTAAAATTCTGTCCCGTACTGTGTCTTTTAATAAGAAGGGGGAACATAACAGAAGAAATTGGGCCTGTAAAATAAAATATTACCTTACCAACGAGAGAGAGTCCTCCGTACAAACCAGCATCTTGAGCACTAAAGAAATGTTTTACTAGAATAATATCTGTTGAAATTAATGAATTTAAAGATAAAATAGCAATTGAGGCAGGCAAGGCATACTTTATCATATCTCTTAGGGGGAAGTCGATATTCCTAGAGCGTTTTCTCGCAATTAAAAAACGCAAAGGCAGAAAAGATATTAAAAAAGATACTAAGAATGCAAAAAAAACTGCCCATAAGGCACCAAATACCCTAAGCCCCAATATTACCAATGCTATTCCTATTGTGATCCTTAGAATCGATCCTAAAATTGAAGAAAAGGAAATGAATGGAAATTTGAGGAGGCTTTGCAGAAAGGCTGAATTTACCACCGATAGATAAGCTAAGCTTACAATAAGACCAACTTGAATAATATACCAAACATTATCAAGATGTAAAAATTCTTTTAGAAAGATTGAGGAAGCTGTAAATCCAATAAAAATAAGTAGCGAAAAAACAAACATTAATCGCAGCAATTTAGCATATAAGTCTTTTGCTTCATTTAGTTTATTTTTTGCAAAAAATTCTGTCGCAAATCTAATTATTATAGTGATAAGTGATTGCGCCGGAATTACAGCAAGAGTAAAAAGCGATAAAAGACTGGCGTATATTCCATAATCGGCAGCGGTAAAACTTCTTACTAGGAATAAATTTAAAATAAAAGAAAGAAAACTTGAAACTATTACGCCAATAAAAACAAATATGCTTCCGCTAATCAGCTCATGCTTGATAAGTTTTTTACCTAATCCAAATATTTTTTTATTCATATTATGCAATAAAATACCCTCTTAGAAAATAAGAAGTCAGAACAGCTAAAAACACCAAGGATAAAATTAGTAAGGAAACCTTAAGCAAATTGCTTTTTAGGTCACCCAAGATTATAAAAACCGGAAAAATAATCAAAAGATAGCGAGGAATAGAAGCTAATGTACCGGAAAGACTTGGTATCATAATAGCTAAAATACCAAAAATCAGATAGGATAATCTAATTTTCTTTATATTAAATACTAAAATAAAAAGAAAAATAAAAAATAAACCGAACTCAAGTAGAGCAATAAGAGCATTATGAGTAAAAAAAGGAACTGTTGCAAAAATTTTCAGGTATCTGAAAATAACTTGAGGAAGGAGAATAACTTCTCCCCCTGATCTTCCCACTCCAAAGGCAGACAGGGAATGAATGAAAAGCAGTGGATCCCCAAACATCTTCCAAAGGTAAAATATATAAAGTAAAAGACCAGATGAAGAAAATATAATTATAGATATAAGAATTGATGCCGGAAAATTATCGCGGTCTAATTTTCTTTTCTTGTATTTCTGGCAGAATTCAATAATTATTGAGGGGAGTAAAAGAATTCCTACAAATCGTGTTGCCGAAGAAATTCCACCAAGAAAACTTCCAAGTAGAAAATTAGATTTCCTTACAAAATAAAAAGAGACCATAATAGACGCTAGTGATAAAGATTCGGTATAAACGGATGCAAAAAAGAAACTGGTCGGAAAAAATATTAAAAATAGAACCGACCAATTTGCTGTTTTCTCACTGTAATCTAGTTTTACAAGTTTATAAAAAAAATATAAGGCAATAAAAAAACTTAGATGTGTTATTATAAGTCCTGATATTAAATAATTATTAAAAGAAACAAAAGATAAAAATTTAATAATTAATGGGAAAAAAGGGAAAAAAGCCTGTTGATAAATACCATATCCGTTTTCCGCAATACTCAAATAATGCACTCCATCAAGATTTGCCCATGGCACTGGGCCAAGATAGCCTCTATTCAATGGTATTATCTTGGATAAAAACTCTATCAAAAAGAGAAATAATCTCCAAGCTGTAAATGCTTTAAAAATAAAAAAAATTACATTTTTATCCTTTTTCCAAAACTTTTTCATAAGCCCTAACTGTTTGTTCTGCTGTTTTTTTCCAGGAAAATTTACCCGATTGCTTAAATCCCGCAGCAGAAAATTCTTTTCTTAATTTTTCATCTTCAAAAACTTCTGTTATGTCTTTTGCTATTTTATCTGAATCATATGCATCTGTATAAAAAGCCGCATCTCCCGCTACTTCAGGGATTGATCCTTCTTTAGTTGTTATAACGGGACAGCCACATGCCATTGCTTCTAAGATAGGCAGGCCGAATCCCTCATACAAACTTGGCATTATAAACACGGTTGCCAAATTATATAATACTACTAAGTCTTCTGTTTCAACAAAACCGACCCGCAAAATATTTTTATTCCCTTCAACTAATTTCTGAACTTCCAATAAATCTTGATTCCAAGGGTTGTTTTTATCAAAGTCGGATGAAACTAGAGTTTTTCCCACCATAACCAGTGGAATCCTTGATTTTCTTGCAGCTTCCACTAATCTTGGAAGATTCTTGTTCCATGTAACATCCCCTACATACAAAGCAAACTTTTCCGGCAAATTATACTTCTCTCGAATTTTCTTAAGTCTTAAGTCATCGGTCTTAAATCTTTTAAATTCTTCTCCTGCGGCCAGATAGATAACTTCAATTTTTTTCTCACTTACGCCCGTAAATTTAATTATGTCTCTTTTTGAAGATAGTGAATCTGCAATTATTAAATTTGCTTTCCTCAGAGAGGCTTTTTGAATAAGCCACTTAAAGCCCCCCCTTACTCCTTTTGGGAAATATTTAGGAAAAACCAGAGGCGTTAAGTCATGAACAGTAACTATAGTTTTACATCGATTGAATAGCGGTAACGTAATAAAAAATGGCTCGAAGTAAGGATAATGGATTAAATCTGTATCTTTGGATAAATTTTCTCCTCGAACAAAAAAAGTATACTTATTTTTGGGAAAATACTTAACCAACGATCTTTTCAGATTGTTAATATAAAAACCAACCCCTCTTACTCTATGCTGAATTAAACCTTTTTTCTCGATTGGTGAAACATCAATAGCTATTTTCATTTTCTCATTATACCAATTATACTTTTTCTTCCAAGAAATGCTAACAGTAATACCGATATAAAAAAATAGGTATAAGAGGCTATTCTAACGGAAGTGTCGAAAAAAATTAATTCAACTTCATGCATCCCGCTTGGTATTCTAATAAGTATTCTTCCGTTGTAATTATCGACTTCCTTCTTTTTACCATCAATAAAAGATATCCAACCCGGGAAATATGCAGTGTTAATAATAATCTGACTATTTTCTTTCGCATTGATCATTAATTTATAAGACTGAGGCTTAATATTACCTATTTTAATAGAGCCCGATCCTCTAAGAAATTCAAATTTATCTTTTCTTTTTTGAGGAATTGCAACCAACCATTTTGTATTAAAAGAATTTCCGGGGCTGTTGGTTCCATCGATAAAATTTGATCTCGTTAAGTAATAAGTATCTACTCTTTTGTGGTAAAAAGGAGCCTTTGCATATCCTAAACCTAATAATATTGGAGATAGTATGAAAATAAAAGCAAAAAGATTTTTCATCCATCCTTTTGAGACAGCATTAACGATACTTCCTCCCAAAAATGAGATAATTAAAATTGTAAGACTTAAAAATCTCCATGGAAATTGGAAATAATTAAAAAAGGGAATATTATCCCAAAACCAAGATGAATAAGGAGTCATTAAGAAGATAGCTGCAAGAAACCAAACAAGAAAAAAAGTTAATAAAATACGATTTTTTTTATATCTAATAAGTACTAGAAATGACAGTAAAACAACTAAAATATTCACCACTCCAATTTGAAATGACATTTGGTTTTGAATTTCCTTACCCGAAAATCCATATCCCCAGGACGGAATTACAAGCTGATAAATTTCAGGAAAGTGTTGTTTTAGATCAAATATCTGAAGGCCTGTTGCATATTTACTTTCGAAAAGTGCAGGTAACCAAAATGGAGAAGATAATCCTAAGCCAATAAACAATATTAAAATTAAATTTTTAAAATATTCTATTTTATTTTTTTGACGGATTGATAAGAAAAGACAGTACGAAATAAAAAAAATAAAAAATAATAGAGCTAAAATATTATGAGAGAGAACAAGAAGAGAGAGAATAACCGATGAAACCACAAAAAAAATCCGGCTCTGTCTATTTGAAAACTCTGTAAAGCTCCATAAAAGTCCCGGAAATAATGCAAGACTCCATACCTCTCCTACAGATCCTCTTACATAGATATCTACGAAATGATAAGGAGAAAAAGTATATAGAATGGAGGATATAATCGCTCCAAGATCCTTCCAAAATAATCTTGCCCATAGATAGAAAAAAATTGCACCCACAAAACTTGCAAAAATCATGTTTAGTTTAAAAGAGTCGATAAAACTAAAGCCCAGGAAATGAAAAAATGAAGCAATATAGTTTGGGAGAGGATAAACGTAATTGAAAAGTGGTATGCCAAAACCATTATTAAAATCGGGCGCCCAGCGGGGATACAGAATTCCGCTTTCTAAAACTTTATAGAATTGTTGGAATCTTACTGTGTGATATTCTCCATCATGCGTTGGAGGAAGACCCGAGGAAAAAAGCGAAATGGAGGCAATCAATGCTCCTGCGATCACGACAAGTAGGGAAAAGTTCTTTTTTAATAAATCTATATTTTTCATGAAATCTTGATTGTTCCAAGCTTTTTGCTAAATTTAAATTTCCTATCAACCGCTAGGTACAAATACAAACAAAGAACTGGAAGGAAGATTAATATAATTTTTAATAATGGAGTTGATCCAGAATATGTTCCGGAAAACATAAAGGGAGCATAGCTTAAGAGTAAACCAAACGAAATTGCATTTGAGAGATACAGGAGATTCCTTCTTTGAGGTATTAGATATGAAAATACCAAAAACCAAATTGCATACCATGGATATATCTCTTCTCTAAGGAATGACAAGAAAAAGATCAGCATCATAGATAAGGCGGAAATAAAAAAAACTCTCTCCCAATTTATACTTTCTTTTCTAATTGTTTTTAGAATTATATAAATAAAAACAGGGAAAAGAAAAATCGTAGAATATTTTATTAATATAGAGGCTATGATAAAAATTAAACTCAAGAAAATTCTTTTTTTAATTAGAAAATAGAAGGATAAAAGTGCGAAAAACATCATAACGATATCATTATGGGAACTTACTAATGTTTCCATAATAATTAATGGGCTTAATGCAAATAAGAAAACAGATTTCATATTTTTTGAAATCTTCGAAACTAAAAAGATAGTACCTAGGTAGAATAAAATGACTAGCAGTTTAAAATTAAATAGAGTAAGAACATAATTATCAAATCCCAATATAAAACTGATACCAGTGATTTTTATCCAAACGGGACCATACAATGCAACTTTATTCACCGCCCTCGTAAAAATCAAAAGAGGATCGCCTACGAACTCGATGGGCATAAGTATGTATGGATTTTCTCTATAAAAGAACAAAACTTTTGAGGTTGCGATGTAATTAAATATATCATAGGAGAGTATTGCAGGGTACGCTAGAAATAAGATACCGGAAGTTACTAGTATTATTTTTTTAATGTTTATACTTTTTTGATATTTTAGAATGAGATAATAAAAAACAAAAAATAATAAAACAAAAATAACATACGTCATCGTTGCAATTGTTCTGCTATTTGCTGCAAGCCCGGTGTAAATGTTATGGAGATACGATAAGTTTTGATCGGTAAATAGGTAAGAAAAGATTACAAATAAGAAAAGGGTAAAAAAATATACTGGGAGAAATAGCTTCTTCATAACGTTTTACTTCTTATAGCTATAGACGTATCGATAGTTGTCCAAAGATTTAGATTGGTTGGGGTATCTTTCTCCGGCGTCCATTTAAATTTATCAGGAACATTATTTTTTAATTTTTCAAACTCTTCAATGTGTTTCCTTGAAGCTTCTTTTAAAATTTTCTGTTTTTCGGATGTATTTTTTCCTTCTTTTTTTGCGGAAAGCAAATAAGGATAAATTTTCTCAAAGTATTGATTGGACTTAAGAAGAGATTTATATGCGAGGAGATATTGTTTATATTCAAATAGGGTTTTTGCTTGCACTAAATATTTATCCGAAAGTCTTTGATAATAGTATGACTTACCGAAATTCCCAAAATACCAAAAGTAAGATACTTTTTCTATAACTTGATTAATTGTGTAAAACTTATTTCCGGGCATTTGTGAAGGATACGGAAGAACATAAGTTGACCCTGCATAAGCAGAAGTCGATAAGTACAAGAAAAAAACGAGGAGAAGTAATGTTTTCCATAGGCAACTTCTCATTTTGAATTTTGAATTTTGAATTTTGAATTATTGTTATGCCACTCCCAAGCGGTTTTAACTATTGTCTCTAAGCTTGAATATTTTGGCTCAAAATTAAGTTCTCGTTTAATTTTTGCAGGATCTGCTATTAAAACTTCTGCGTCCCCTGGTCTTTTATCGGCAATTTTTACTTTAAAATCTATTTCTGATACTTTTTTTACCATCTCTAAAACCTCTTTATTAGAATATCCCTTACCGGTTCCGACATTATAGAAAAATCCTCCGTTATCTCTCCCAAGCTTATCCAAAACAAGAAGGTGAGACTCAACTAAATCTATCACATGAATATAATCGCGAATGCATGTTCCATCCTTCGTATTATAATCATTGCCGTAGAGACTAAGCTCTGAACCTTCTAAAGCTGCCTTAACAGCAAGAGGAATTATGTGTGTTTCGGGATTATGCTTTTCGCCAAGTCGCGCGTCCAAAGATGCGCCTGCCGCATTAAAATATCTAAGACTTGCAAAATTTAATCCATAGATCCTGTTATACCATGATAAAATTTTCTCAACCATCAGCTTGCTTTCTCCGTATGGATTTGTGGGATTTGTCACATGATCCTCGGGAATTGGAATTTTCATTGGATTTCCATAAACACCTGCGGTTGAAGAAAATATAAAAGATCCAACTTTATTTTTTACTGCATTCTCAATCAGCCTCAATGCCCCAAAAACATTATTCTTAAAGTATATGCTTGGGTTTTCCATTGATTCTGCCATAGAGATGCAACCTGCAAAATGTAGAATTGAATCAAATTTGTTTTCTTTAAATAAGCTATCGATAAAACTTTCATCTGAAACATCTCCTTCTACTAATCTTGCTCTCGAATCAACAGCTTCTTTGTGTCCTCGGGACAAGTTATCTAAAACAGTTACCTCATCTCCTCTCTCAAGGAATCTTCTAACCATAAAGCTTCCAATATATCCGGCACCGCCAGTAACAAGTATTTTCATAGTTTGTAAGCCTTAAAGACTTAAGACTTAAGACTTAAGACCTAAGTTTCCAATATTTTATCAAGGAATTTACCATTTTGCTAATTTCTTCTGCATCCATCTGTAAATTATCGTAGGTAGATTTCGAAATATAGCCTAAATCCATGGAAAGGATAAGATAGTATTTAACCTCTTCTAGAGATCCGTTTGAAATATACAAAAACTGAATAAATTCTTTCTTATGGTTTCTAGCATTTCCTTCTATAATATTTGCAACAATCGAAACACTAGCTCTTCTGATTTGACTTATTAATCCAAATGTCTCGTGTTGAGGAAACGTTTTAGTGATTTTATAAATTTTAATTACGAATTGATGAGCTTTTTTATAAACTTTTAAACTTTCGAATTTGTTTGCCATAATGCTCTTACTTCTTAAGTCTTACGTCTTAAATACTTTACATACGCTACGGGAAATCGAAGGGAAGAAAAAAGAGAAAACACAAATCCCGGCCAGAGATCCATAAAACCTTTATGTCTGAAATAAGTAATCAAAAACCAATGCGGAGGTTTTAAGAACACAAGTCCCAACCCATACAAAATTTTTTGAAATCTGTTCTTATTTTTAAGTTTATCTTTGGTTTGGCTTGAGATAAGACCTGTATATCTGCTCCATTTCAATATATATTCAGAAAAATCTTTGTAAGGATAATGCAATAACGCTTCATCTAAATATCCCACTTCGCCATCTACCTCCGCCTGCTCATGAACATCTTTTTGCGGAAGTCTTCCTCTGCCTCTTTTATAGAGTCTTAAGGTGTAATCCGGATATTGCCCTCCTTTTAATAAAAACCGTCCCAAAAACCAATTTTTTCTGGGAATCCAATAACCGTTGATATCAGACTTAGGACTTAAGACATAAGACTTATGAGATAAAATTTCTTTAATTTCATTTGCAAGTTCAGGTGTAACTCTTTCGTCTGCATCAAGCTGAAGTATCCAATCACAAGTTGCCATATCAATTGCCATCTGTTTATTAATATGAAAAACGGGTTTGTTTGTTGTTATTTTTATCCTTGCCCCAAATTTTTTGGCAATTTCAACAGTTTTGTCTTTTGATGAACCATCTACCACAACTATCTCATCGGCAATATCTTTTATACTGTTAAGACATGCGGAAAGATTATTTTCTTCATTATATGTTGCCAAAACCACGGAAAGAGTTTTTCCCATGTAATGATGATACTAAGAAAGCCTCATTTTTACAAACTTAAACAATAAGAAACCTATTATATTGAGGCTAACTACTATAGATATGGCATCGGATAGCGCTCTGATCTTTGTTTCTTTATAGTATACCTCCACAAGGTAGCTACCCTTGTCTAATCTAAATGTCATGATTCCACGATAATGAGGATCTTGAAATTCCATATCCACAGATTTTTTGTTTGCAAAAATATTCCAGCCGGGAAAATATAAAGTATTTTCCGCAAATAATGTCTTTCCTAAAACATCAACGTTATATAAATGATATGTTGAAATTCTTTTTAATTCTTTTACAGTCGCTTTACCGTCTAAAACTTCCAGATGAGTCTTCGGTCTTTTTTCCATAAACCGTACAGACCAAATTGGTGCGCTTTCTCCTGTATCTGTAGTACTGTTGTAAATACCCGTAAAAAATTCATCTGGATTTTGCAGATATCCGTTTGCCCTTACATAGTCTTTACTTTGAAACAAAATAATTAGAAGAAGCAAAACAAAAATTATTTTTTTAAATTTACTTGGAACCGCAGAAATAAAATATGCTCCCAAAACTGAAGTCGTAAAAACTATTACTGCTAAAAAACGCCAGGGAAATTGGAAGTTTTGAAGAAGAATAAATTTTGACCAAATAAAATTAGATTCCTTAAACATTAAAAACAAAGCAAAAAAGGAGATTATAATTAATACTGAAATCAGAGTGTAATTTTTATTTTTCTTTCGATAATAATGAAATAATGCAAAAGGTGAGAAGAGCAAACTCAACCATGAACCTATACCAAACTGAACGGTAAATTGCCCCGAGCCTCCATAGCTCCAAGAACTGTAAAGCAGATCTTTTAAATTAACAAACCGGGTTATGTAACTACCTTTAGTAACAATATTTCTTAAAGTATATTTCCCTTCCATAAGACCAGGAATCCAAAAAAACGCAGAAAGCGAAAAACCGATCAGTATTAAGAATAAGGTATTAAGTATTAAGTATTTATTAAATTTCGATAACCAAATAAGATAGAAACAATAAGCGAGAATAAATGGTACTAACATTAAGCTTATTGCGTTGTGGGATAAAATTAGAAGAGCCAAGGATATAGCTCCAAAGATAGAATATTTATATTTTTGATCCTTATATAACTTATATAAAAAGTAGAGAGTGAGCGGGATAAATGCAAAAGCTAAATTCTCTCCAATATCTCCTCTGACGTACAAGTCAACAAATCTATAGGGAGCATAAGTGTATAAAATAGCGCCTAAAACCGCAGGAATTTCTCCCAAAAAAGAAGAAAGCCATAAATACATAAAAGCCAAAGACAAAATCATCCCTAAGCCAAAAACAATTTTTACAGAATCAACCAAGGAAAAACCTACAAAGTGAAAAAATGAAGCGATGTAAGACGGCAGGGGGTACAAAAACTCCAAGATCGGATGCCCGTAGCCCCAATTTAAATTCCCTGCCCATCTTGGAATAATGTTTCCTTCCGAAAGATTTTGATAAAAATTGGCAATTCTTGCAACATGATCCTGCCCATCATGCGTAATCGGAAGACCGGCAGAGAGCAATGATACTACAGGCAGGATAGCAAGAACAATGAGAGCTATAAAGATTGCTTTATTTTTTATTAGTTCCATAAACTTCAATCCCTTTTTTTCTCATTAAATAATAATATACATAAGATTCAGGTACTCCGGCCTGGAATCCTATTTCTCTTCCTTCACGAATTGCTTTTTTTACTGTTTTTTCTCTATCATATAAACCAACGTCCTTATAGGAAATAATAGTATTTAATCCGTTTATGGAATAACCTAGAATAAAAATTATAATAACTATTTTACCTAGCAAAAACTTTGTAGTAAAGACAAGATTTATAAAGTAAACAATAATAAGTAGCGCAATAAATCTATTTACTGCAAAGTAGTAATCACTTATCTCCCCACTATACAATGAAAAAATTACCCATGGTACTAAAAACCACAGAGCGATAAGGTAACAGATTTTTTTTGCTTCTAAGCTTGTATTCTTCTTAAGATATATCAGAAAAAAAAGAGGAACTAATATAATTTTTAAAGGCTTGAGCCTCTCAAGTAAAATATAGGGATCAAATTGTATTAGAGCATCTCCAATCAATTGGGACATTCTTCTTAAATGAAATCCATGATAAGCATCAGAGAAATAAGCTGTGTTGGAAATATAGTTCTTGCTAGCAATTAAATAAATTATATTTGGTGTAATACTTGCTATCAAAATTGAAATTGCAATAAATCCGTATTTTAATGTCTCCCTGGTCCTTGGAAACAAGGGTAATGAAAATAAAATTATCAGAGAAAAGAATATTGAAGTGAAATGGAGACTAAAAGAGAAACCTACTGCAATAGATAATGGAATTATTTTTTTTACATCCCCCAAGGTTATCTTATAAAGAAGGTGGAAGATTAATAACGATACCGTTGGTAAAAGCTGCACTGGCCATTGAACCCTATCAAACATAATCGCATTAAAACTAAAAGAATTTAACAACAGTGCGATAATTGCTGCCTCAAGGGACAAAAGTTTTTTAAAGATAATAAATATCATCCAAAATGTAAAAATACCAGAAAATACTGCAATTGCCTGAGATGCAATAGGGTTTAAATTAAAAATGAAGTAAAAAAAAGACACAATGTAATAGTATAGAGGTCCTACATATACTCCGCTATTTGCCTTTGCAACCATACCAACCAATGGAAATTTATGATTGACAATTATATTCATAGCTGCCCAAGCATTATCCACCTGATCATATCCGAAAGGATTTTTTATATCGAGCTGATATGTTCTTGTAAAAAGATTAAGCAGAAATATAGCAGAAATTACTAAAATAATTTTATTATTTTTCAATAACTTCAAGTATTTTTTAATTTTTTTCATCTTCTTCTATCCGCTTTTGAATTATAAATCCGCTCGGTAAAGTTTTTGTATAAACAACATCACCGGTTTTGATAACAGTCTCGAGCCAGCCTTCATAAGTCCATGGCTTATGAGGATCGGGCTCGATCAAAAGATAAAATACTCCTTTTTTTTCATTATGAGGAATATAACCATATTTTTTTTGCCCATGCCACCAAAGTAAATAATCATAAGGATAAGTATATATTGGAGGAGTAAAAATTAGAAGTTCAAACTTTTCTCCCTTGGCATCTTTATAAATGTAATCTATTGCATCAATTTTTCCTTTTACTTTCGCAGTGCCTCCATAATCAAAATAGTCTCTTGTATAGACATTTACTGTATAAGAAAAATATACTGCAAAAAAATAAAAAATTATTACAAAAAAGGTTATCTTACCCAGAAGATGTTTTCTAAAAAAATAGATAAGAATAATTCCTATAAGAAAACAATAAAATATGTATAACTGTAAAGCCCACCATGTCCACATGTGATCTTTATAAATCATGAAAATAGCAAAAAGTAAAAATGGATTTGAAACAAGGTAAAAAACAAAAGCTTTTTTTTCAAATACTTGATTTTTGTCTTTTATAAATAAGATGCTACCCAGCACCAAAATTAAAGCAATAATTTGCCAAAACTCACCAATAAAGGGAAACATTGATGAAAAGCTTGATGAGAAAATTGCGAAATGATTCATGAAGATACTCTCCGCAAGCTTGTTTGCTGTCGGGGAATTAAGTGAAGGGAATAATAAATTCATTATTCCTTTTGTATTTAGAAATTCATGTCTCAAGTCAAAAATTATAAGCGGCAGGAGGGGTAAGAGAAAGCCAATGATAAATCTGAGTAAAGACCTTCCTGTTATAATTTTTTTCCAAATTAGAAAAGGCACAAATAAAATTGATTGAAAAAGAAGACTTCCGCTAGTTGCGATTTCAAAATGAGATATAAGACCAATGGTAAGACCTAAGAATCCCAAGTATTCTTTTTTACCCTGCAGTATTTTATAAATGAAATACAGAAAGAATACTGATAAAAGAGATATAGGAAATGGAGGCCATATAAACCTAGACTGAGCAATTATATTTGGAGAAACCGCAATTAAAAATCCTATTATAACTCCTTCCTGCCAGCTAAATATTTTCTTAGTGAGGAGTATTGCGGAAACAACCGTAGCAATACCAATAATTAACATCAAAACCATCCCCCCATACGGATCTCCCCCAAAAATAATAAAGGGAATTGCAAGTAGGTAATACCAACCCGCTCCTTGAAAAAATCCTCCGATCCCGCCCACTTGAGTTCCAATTAAAGTTAATTTATGATCAACAACAATTTTTTTGACATCATTGTAGAATTGTCCTTGATCAAATCCAAATAAATAATTCCCGCTTAAAACTTCAACGGATCTTGGAATTAAGGCAAGTACTAGAATAAAAATGCTAATTAATAAAAATTTTCTTTTAATTATTTTTTTAATTATTTTCATAAATTAGTGCGTTCTCGTTTGAACTACAATTCCCCCTTTTACTGTTTTTTCTTTTTGTATTATTCCATCGTCTTCTCTATCTCTTAACCAATCTTTTAATCTAAATGGCAGATCGTAGTCGGGCTCCAGTATTACATAGAGTAATCCAGTGTTTTTTTGGGAAGAGATATAGCTATATTTCTTTTTTCCATACCATGAAAACAAGTATCTATAAGGATAATCGTGTACGGCTGGTGTATAAACAATATATTTAAAATCTCTTCCCTTTGCATCATTGTAAACGTAATCAATAACAGCAACTTGATTACGATATACTGCGGCATTTCCCTCCCATAAAGGATCTATAATATTGTCTAAAACCCGCATGGGATTTAGATTAATCCAAAATAAAACAAACAACATAAGGAAAATAACCCAAGATTTTCTTAAGACAATCCTTGTTGTATTAATAGCTATGCTTACAAGAAGGATATAGAAAACCGGAACACCAACAAGATAATGGGGCCAAATAGCTTGATTAAAGAAAATAAAGCTTATCAAAAAAATTATAACTATGATAGCTATAGTTTGTATGAATTGTTTCTGCGTATTTTCCATCTTTTTATAAAAAAACAACAAGCTTAAGAAAACGAATGTTATCAAAATAAAACCAACCATACTACTTTGTCCTGCTAATGTAGCACTCCATGTGTTAAATAAAGGACTTAGCCTGCTAAAGAGTTCATCAAAAATAGAAAAATGCTTAGGTAGCATGAATCCGTTGCTAAAAGCGCTAATAAATGTCTTTGTCATCAAAAAATCATGCCGAACCTCAAAAATAATCCGCGGAGAAAAAATAAATAATAATCCTAAGACAAAAAAAGGTATTTCTTTTATTCTCAATCTTTTTCTAAAAACAAGAATTAAAGACATGCAGGTACCCAAAAAAAATAGGATTCCAAATACTATTTCCAGATCTATGATAATCCCTAAGAACAAACCAAGTAGTAAAAAATATTTTGCTTTAGAAGTTTTAGGTTTACTATCAAAAGAGAACGCATAAAGCATCAGGAAGACAAGCAAAACAAAAAAAGGTATTAGATTTGGATTCCATATTTGCGAAGAAGACAGAACCATTATGGAAGAAATACTAATAAAAGCAGAAAAAATTATTCCTAAAAAAACTCCGCCTATCTTTTTTCCAACAATATAACTTAGTAGAATAGTGATAATTCCCATAAACCCCATGAAAAATGCAATTCCCTGTGGATTACCGGAAAAGATAAAAAATGGAATACTTAATATATAGTACCACCAAGGCCCATAGAAAATACCTTCTATCCCTGTTGTTTGTCCAATAAGGGGAATTCTATGATTTACTACTATATTTTCAACAGCAATCATGTCTCGTCCGACATCGTAAGTAAATGCAAAAGAATTATCTATAATTCCGCTTAATCTAAGCCAAGATCCAATTATTAATATAATCAGGAGCCCTAAAACAACAAACGTTTTTTTCATAGATTTGGATTTCTCTTTATTCTTTAAATAAACGTTTCTGAATAATAAAACCGCTTGTAAGTTGTTCTGTATTTATAACATCACCATCTTTTATCACAGTTTCAAGCCATCCCTGATAGCTCCATGGTTTTGACGTATCTTTTTCAATAAGAAGATACACAAGTCCTTTTTTCTCCTGATGTGGAGCATAGCCATATTTTTTCTTTCCATACCAAGAAACAAGATAATCATAGGGATAAGTATATATAGGAGGACTAAATACCAGTAATCCAAATCGTTCTCCATCAGCGTTTCTATAAATATGATCTATCGCATCGATTTTTCCTCTAATTTTATGGGTTCCGCCATAGTCAACGATATCATAATAAAACGTTTTAATATTAGAAAAAATACTAGATAACAATACGATTGCTATAAATATAATGATAAACCCATCTACTATCTTATGTCGCGTTTTAAAAATAGATGCAATGGCGAAAACGACTAAAAATATATAGGCAAGATTAAGATGAATGAGATAATAATTGTATACAAAGTTTCTCAAAAATCCTAAAACAATAAATGTAACGGGTATAAGAAGCAAAAGATACAAAATAAATTTCTTTCTTTCTTTATCTTTCTCTTTTATAACAAAATAAAAAATGATAGGAATAATCGTAATAATTGCTATTGAAGGAATAATGATTTGCGAAGGGAATGTAGACAAAAAATTATTAAAGAACACCAGTAGATGATCACGTAAAAGCAACACCCAAAATGCTTGCGTCGTTGCAGTCTCTGGATGGTTGAAAATATAAATCGAAAGTCCTTTTATCGCTTGGAATCCATGACGAATTTCGAAAAAAAACATAGGTGAAAAAGCCAGAATCGTTCCAAGAAATAATACTCCATACTGCTTAATGTGTTTAAGCTTGAGTACCAATACGCAATATATGAAGAGAGTAAGAAATAAGGGAATTGCTATCGCCAATTGAAAATTGTATACAAAACTTGAGAAAAAGGAAGCCCAAAAAAGGTATTTTGTTCTTCCTTTTTTAGTAAAGAGGAATACGAAATAAAATCCAAGCAAGATAAATAATGGCGCGGGATTAGAATTCCAAATAAACCTTGAGTACGAGATAAAAGGCGGGGAAACTGCAATTATGGTTGCTATTAACAATCCAACTTTTGCTCCAAAGAGCCTCCTTCCGATAATATAGCAAAAAAAAATCGTTGCAATTCCTAATATAAACATCAATACCATTCCCCCATAAGGATCTCCCCTAAAAATTATGAAAGGCAATGCAAGTAAATAATAATAAAAAGGTCCATGGAAAATACCCCTAAATCCAGCAACACCCGCTCCTATTTCTGACCCAATGAGAGTTAACTTATGATCTACTACGATATTTTTTACCGCAAGATAATCTCTTCCCTGATCAAATCCAAAAAGAAAATTTCTATTTACAACCTCCACCGACCTTAAAGCTATACCTGAAACAAGTACGAAAAAAAATAATATATAAATAAAGGACTTAAAATTTACAAACTTATAAAATATATTTTTCTTCATGCCTATTAGTAGATTAATTATATTATTTATCGACCACTCTTATTGCTGAAGATTTATCGGGATAGTCAATCCTTGTGATGGTATGGAATTCTTCAGCAAAATCATCTTGACCTCCAACTAGTAATATATTATTTTCTTTTTCAGTGTAGTAATTAAAGGATCTAAATTCAAAAATATCAAATTTATTGCCACCTTCTTTAAATCCTCCTGATCTTGTACCACCTTGACTTAAATATTTATATGGATCATATTTTGAATAAAATAGAAAAAACATATATGACTGATCCATTATCCCCACATTCGAGACGATTATCTTATTGTAATTTTTATGAATAGGCGCAATAAAATCTACTATTTCCTTGTATCCATATTGCCAATACTTCGCATGAAAATAATTTTGCTGAACAAAGTACTGATTAAGATAGTAAACAAAGTTTACTACAGTAAATAAGACGTAAGACGTAAGACCTAAGATTAATAAATATTTTCTTAAGTCATAAATCTTAAGTCTTAAATACGAAGCTCTGACGGAATAAAGAATTTGAATTATTCCTATTGCAGTAAACACCTGAAAAGTAGGAAGAAAGTTTAAGGTGCGAACCGCATGAGGGACTCCGCTTGTGATTGAAGCCGGAATTGGAGCAATCAAAAACCAGGAGAATATAAATAATTTTGTTTTTTTATCAAATTTGCCAAAAATCAAACCATAGATGCCTATAAAAAAGAAAGGAAATTCAAATAAGTACAAAAGTCCCATATTTGGCGCGTGATGCCTTGATATGTCTCCTGTAATGAATAGCCAATTTAAATCTAAATGAGATAGATAGCCTCCGGCTACATATTTTGCGAATTCTATTCTACGATTATCTAAGACTAATCCCAAGATGTCGTTATTTGCTTTATCTCTTGCAATTTTTTCTGTATTTGCCTCAATTATTGAAGCGTTCGAAAAAATACTAACTCCCTTAGCCCTAGAAAGCGCATCCTTATTTGTTAAGGTAAAAAGAATCAATGGCAGACAAATAATTGTAAAGATTATGAGTGATATGTATATATATTTTTTTCTTATTGAAAAAAACTCTTTTCTAAAAGAGGATACAAGAATAGCTATCAGAAGAGGAACGAAAACTTTCTCGCTTTGATATACATGAAGACTCAATCCCAACATCAAAGCACTTAATAATAAAAACCATGGTTTTTTAAAGGCTTTTAGGAAAAACAATATTCCAAAAACATTTAGAGCCACACCAACGTTTGCCTCAAATGCAACTCGGGAAAATTGAATATGCCATGGAGAAATTGCAAGAAGGAAGGCTGATAGCAGCGCTATCATCTCAGTATTTAGTATTTTGTATTTAGTATTTTGTATTTGTTTAGGATTTAGAATTTCGGATTTTGGATTTGTTTTGAACAACTCTTTAACCAAAAAGTAAGTAGCAATTACAGCAAGCACGCCAAAAACTGCCGAAGGAAGCCTTACAGCAAATGTATTTAAGCCAAATAATGCAACTGCAGGAATAGAAAAATATGCGTAAAGAGCAGGTTTGTAGTCATCAAAAGACCTAAGAACAATCGGCAGAAACTTACCGTACTCGTCTCTTCCTGTATGCAAAAGAGAGTAGGCATTGTAACCTAAGGCAACTTCGTCCCAGTCAGGAGAAATTGGAACTTTTCCAAAATCCCAAAGTCGAAGAATTGCCGCTGTGAACAAAATTAAGCCCAAGATTATCAAAACTTTCTTATTCATAATTCATAGGCAACAAGAGTTGGCTCTCCGTTTAAAAGATAAAACGTTTTTAAAATTTTTGCGTTATTAGGTGTATTTTGTGCAGAATTTACGTAAAGAACTTTTTTATTTGATACATCTTTTAAATCTTTTAAGAAACGGTATTTGCCATATCCTTTCACATTTACAAAACCAAAAACTTCTCTTTCAACCTTTGCGGTTTTTTTAAATTCTCCGGGGGGGGTTTTTGTATAAAATAAATAATAAATATAAGGCCTGCCCAGCTCGGTAGTAATATTTATTTGGTCATAATTGCCATAAACACTTGATACATAATTGATAGATTCTTTATATCCATATTGCCATTCACCCGAATATATTCTTTTGTAGTGAACTAAATAGTCATGATAGAAGTATAAAAAGTTTATAAGAAGTAAGACGTAAGATATAAAACTAATTGTTATAAATAATTTCCCTTTTAGAAAATTCTTAAGTCTTAAGTCATAAGTCTTAAGTCCTGAAATGAAATGATAGAATCCATAAGCTGTGAGGATCTGAAATGTTGGTAAGACAGTCTCAATTCTTAAAGCATGGGGCGTTTCTCTCGCTGTTGCTGCCGGAATAATGCCGACAATAAGCCAGATAGGAATTATCCACCATAAACCCTCTCTTTTTCTAATTAAGAATAAAATGCCTGCTATGAAAAAAGGAAGATCCCATAAAAACATTTCTCCGACTGTTTGAGTGGAAAATTTAGGATTACCATCGCCCCTTATGAACAAAAAGTTGGGGCTTAGGTTATCGAAATAATGTTTTATATATTCAACCCCATAAACAAGTCTTCTGTTGTGAATTAGTTTTGACCAAAAAGCGTTATTATCATTTGCAATTTCTTGGTTTGATGTTTTAATTACGTTTATATCCGAAAAAATATTTACCTCTTTAAAACGGAGACTCGCTTGCGGAGTCAAGATAAATTGCGCAAGGGGTATAATCATAATTAAGCCGATCAGGGAAGCTATAACAACTTCTTTCTTTCTATCAAAAAGTTCTTTCCTAAAACCTATTGCCAAACCCAAAATAAGAAGCGGTGCCACAACTCTTGCGGTATTGAATGTATACATTGACAAAATAAAAGAAATTACAGAAAGAGAAAGCAATAATAAAAACCTTAACCCTAGGGCGTCAATAGGTTTCCACCCCCGGGGTGGAAACGAGGCTGCACCTTGGGATTTTACAGAATTTACTGCGGTTAGAAACAAAAAAACACCCAAGACAATAAAAAATGTGGCAACATTTGCTTCGAATGCGGCGCGGGAAAGCATAATATGCCAAGGAGATATCGCAAGTATTAATGCTGACATTAGGGCATAAAATTCTTTTAATTTTGATTTCCAAAAAATTCTTTTGACTAAAAAATAAGTTGCAATAACCGTTAATACTCCAAACAGAGCAGAGGGAAATCTAACCGCAAATTCATTAAGTCCGAATATTTTAACAGGTAATACATCTAAATAAGCATAAACCGGAGGCTTGAAGTCTCCAAAAGATTCAAGGTAATCAAGAGGTAAAAATCTTCCGAATTCATCTCTACCATCAATCCCTATTGAGTAAGCATTATATCCCCAAGCCGCCTCATCCCACGTGAGAGAAGGAGGATTATTGCCTAGCTGATAAAATCGCAGGAAAAAAGCTAAAAAAATAATTCCAGCAAGAATAATAAATGTTTTGCTTCTAATACTCATGCAATCTCTTTTTTTGTTTAATTAATTTTTATAAATCTTCCAAACGGTATGCAGGGGCTCTCCTACTTGAATTATTGACTTTATCGGCTCGGTTGTGGTTTCTTTGTAACAGTCACCAGGAATCACATACAAAGTATTTGGAGGCAGGTAAATTCTTGGGTCAAATGGTTTATTGTATGTTTTTATACAATTGCCGATAAAATAAATATTTTCCAGTCTTTTACTTCTATATGCGGCCTGAACTATATTTGGATCTTCACGATTAAAAAGCGCATACTGCATAAGCAATCCTCCTTCATTAGCGATATAAACTTGTTTATAGTTGTCTTTCTCTTGCGCAATGTATTCACTGACATCTCTTGAACCTCTCAACCATGCCTCTGCGCCATAAATACTATATCGATAATGATATTGATAGAGATATCCTGTTATTAAAAATGCGTATAGTAAAATAAAGGCGCTTGTGAAAATGGCTGAATAAATTTTTTCTATCTTCCTAAGCCTTGCAAACATTTCATATATTCCACATCCTACAATAATAGATAGGAATGGCAACATCATTATGCTTCGCAATCCATATGATTTATCAATGGTAATTGTTGATGGAATGGGAGCGATTAGAAGACCAAGAATGAGAAAATTTCTTATTTTTTTTGTACGCAAAACATAAGCAATACCAAAGAACAATAAAGGAAGCTCAATAATATACATTATTCCCCTATTGCTAATACCAAAAACCTCTTTACTATCCCCAATCTCGCCATATAAAAAAAGATACTGTGGTGAAAATGCCTCAAGATAATTTTCTCGTATTATACGTAGAAAGGCTAAAGGCTTATTGCTAAATATATTGCGTAAAATAAGAGGAGCAGTGTTGTAAGTTCGTTCTGTATTGATTAAATTTGTAATCTCGCTAGTATTTTTTGTAAGAAGAACTTTTTGTCTATTTACATTCTGTGCATAAAAAACATATAAAAAAGATGAAGCTATTAAAATTATCCCTGCTATAAAAATAAACATTTCCTTTTTCCTCTTTAAGATTTGATTTCTAAAAATGAGTAGCAACGCAGGAATAAATAAAAGCATAAATATCTTTGTCCCATGATAACTATAAAAACCTAAGAGGAAGGCAGGTAATGACCAATTAATATTTCCTTTATCTTTCTTCTTAAGAAAAATGTATATTCCAAGTAAGTAAAAAAACAAGGCTAGCGCACCATCATATGAAACCCGGCTAAATTGTAAATGCCAAGGAGAAACAGAAAGGACAAATGCCGCAGATAGCGCAATATAATAATTATTGGTTATATTCTTGGCTATTAAAAATAGTAAAAAAACTCCTGCTATTCCAGCTAATGCAAATGGCAAACGAGCTGTAAAAAGAGACAAACCTAATATCTTAATAAACGGAGACATTGTATAGATTGGCACAGGACTAAAGGAATTAAAAATATTAAAAGATAACGGAAGAGAATTTCCAGCAATATCTTTGGAAGTTTGAGAAATTGAATATGCATTATAAATATAAGTTACCTCATCATTCGTTGCTCCTGACGGAACAGAACCCAAATTCCAAAAACGAAGGAAAGCTGCAAGAAAAATAATTAGCCCTAATCCAATTTTCCAATTAATCAATTTATTTAGTACTGTTTTCATTTTTTTCTCCTGTTATATAATAGCCTAGAATAGGTTCACCAGATGGTAAGAAAATTGAATGCTTTTTATCATCCAAACGCGTATCATCAATATATATTGACTTTGAAGCAAGATTAGAATAATCGATTTTATCTA
>JBBTYY010000016.1:0-15828 GCA_038061615.1 Patescibacteria group bacterium
ATATCTTCTAAAAATGGTAAATCTTCATGAGAATTCCTCATTTTTTTAAAGCTGGTTCAAGACTGGGAACACAGAATCCTCCCTATAGACAGGCGAATGTAAATTTTGGAGTAGAGAAGGCACCTGATTTTATTTTGACAAAATATTTTCTCAGTAAATTTTCGAATTACAAACTTGATTCTTTTGATTTTCCGCTACCAGAAGAGATTGATTCCGAAAATTTATTTTCAATCATCGCAACCCACTATTCAGACATGAAATCCCAAATCGACACACTTCTCAAAACAAATGAAACGCAAATCGTAATTGGCGGAGACGACAGCGTTACTTTTCCATCAATTCTCGCAGTCTTAGAAAGAGTAAATCCGCAAAGATTGGGATACATACGATTTGATAGTCACGGCGACATGAATTTATATAAAGACAGTCCCACTAAAAACTTTCACGGAATGTATATGAGACCTCTTTATGGAGATTTTGATATTCCGGAAATTAGTAATTTGGTAAATTCCAAACTAAAACCTGGGAATTCTGTATTTATCGGAAATTTGGATCTCGATCCTGAAGAAAAACTTTTTTTTGAAAAAGTAAAAATAAATAAAGTTGATAAAAAAAGATCATTTAATTTAAAGAGGGCAATTGATTTTACTTCAAAGCTTGTAGAAGAAATGAGCCATATTCATATTAGCATTGACATTGATGCTTTTGATGAAAGTATTGCACCTGCTACGGGAATTCCTGTCGAGAATGGTTTGCTCAAGGAGGAAGTATTCCCTATTTTGAAAATTCTCAGAAATTCGCAAAATTTATCTTTTGATCTCGTTGAAGTAAACCCTCTCAAAGCAGGAGCTTATAAAACAATTGCCCTAGCTCAGCAGATTATTTTCAGCTTAGTATCATAGCTCGAATCAAATCTATATCTATTTTTTTGCTATAATGAATAGTTATTGCCATGGTTAATAAATTTATTGACGAAGAATTAAAGAGCATTCTGGAAAAAAGGAGAAAGAAGATATCGAATAAAATTATCACTGTTTCTACTGGAACTACTAGCTCTGGACTGGGAGATGAGAGAAATTTAAGAGAATTTCTATTTGCTGATACTATAGCAAAATACTTAAGAGATAAAGGGGAAAATGTCTTTTTTTATCTTTTTGATGATTCCTTTGATCCACTTACCCATCCAAAGCTAAAAGTTGGAGTTAGTAAAGACAGGGAATTGATTAAAAAGTTTGAAAAATACTACGGCACTCCAATTAAATTAATCCCGGATCCATACGAATGTCACAGCAACTATTCTGCTCATTTTCAAGAGCAAATAATAGAAAGATTTCATAATCTTGGAATTTTTCCAACAATTATTGATGTATGGTCTTTATATCAAAATGGGCAATATGATTCTGCCAAAGAAATAGTTTTTAAGAACTACTCAAATATACCGAAAATTCTCAAGAAACATTTTCCAAATTATACAATGAAACAGATTTTTTGGATTCTCTGCCCCCATTGCAAAAAAATAGACAATACGAAAATATTAAAAGTCGAAAAAGGACAAGTTTTTGGTCAATGTGACAATTGTAGGAAAAAAATTAATGCGTCTTTCAAAAAGATTAAAGGGAAATTTAGCTGGAAAATAGATAGCGCAATTAGATGGAACTTATTTAAACCGGATCTTGAGCCATATCTAGATGCATATTTAGACCCCATTATGGGTAGCTATCTTATAACAAAAGTGCTGTCTGAAGAGTTTTTTGATGGGTTTTCCCCAGAACCCATCAGAATTGGAAAAGTTCATATAGACAGAGACATGTCCTTATCCATACTGCCTACTTGTCCCAGGCCGGTCATGGATAATTTACTTTTAGCAAATAGGGTAAGAGACATAACTATCTCCGAAAAAAGAGTTATAAATGCAGCCAAAAACACACTTATTGATGGTGACCTTTCCTATTTCGACTATGTACGAATTAGACTGCCTTATGATACAAATGATTTCACGACAGCCAGATTGAATGACAAGAATACAATTAATTTAATAAATTTTGGAAGTGAGTTTTCCAGGAAATTTTTAAACAAGAATTTACAACCTCAAATACCTTCAACAGAAAAGCTAAGCGAAATTGAACATAAATTTAAAAAACTGCATATTATTCCTTTGATAAACTGGATCATAGAGTATAAAGTAGATCATTCAAATTCAGGACATGAGAAATTTTTAAAAGCTCTAAATGTGTATCTTAGTGATCACAATATATCTAGAAAGGAGCTCTTTCCATTTATACATCAGATTTTATCAGTTGAAAAAAGCATTCCCTTAAGTAAGCTTTTCTATTTTTCCCCAATTGGTTTCCTACACGATTTCTTAACCATCCTTTTACTCGATGTGGAAAGACAGAGAGAATGATACATAAATTCATTCTACCTAGTTCTCCAAAAACGGAATCTTCAAGGTTGAACCTCAAAAACGCTGTTAAATTAACCCCATCCATAGATATCCTTTTCATCTTTCAGGTAGCGAACCCGCTCCACCTTCCAGATGACTATAGGTGACGAATACGAATACAAACAAATATGTGACTTACCCAAGGTATTAACAGAAGTCTACCTTTAAGAGGGGATAGGTACTACTTTTTTTTATTTTAATCTTTCAAAATCTGACCTTCTCTTCTTAGTAAATCAAGATATTGATCAAATGTAGATACAGATGTTAAAACTTTTCGTCCAAAGTAAAATAACTGCGCTTTACGACGCAAAGATAAATCCTCAGCTCCTCCACACGCATCAAACAGCCATTTTCCGTCTTGTCTTTGAATTGTTTGACAACCTGCGTAAAAACACATCTTTGCTTCAGCTTTAGAAGACACAGGCTCGCGCTTAACATAAGCTTTAATCATTTCTTCGGTAAACCTTACCCCTTCTTCAATGCCAACGTGACCAAAAATCGTATATACGGGCATCTGCCCAAAAAAATTCGGCAACATGTAGTCTGAATCAGCGAAGTGAGAACAATCCCAATCAATAGCCCGAACAAGAGGAGGTGTTTGTCCCAAAAAAACGTTCTTGGGATGTCCGTCTACCCATAGGAATTTTTGCTCTCCGAGATAATAATCTCTAAGTTGTTTTCCCCATTGCGGAGATGCAGCTTCAACTTCCTGTCCCCTAATCCAAATTTGCTCAAATGCGCTTTCAACAGTTTGGAAGGGTTCCCAATCGGCAGTGGTCTGTTTAAGTCTTGCTAAAAAATCTCCAAAAGCAGCTCCGTGACGGGGCTCTGCCTGCCCTTTCATCAAATACGGAAAACCTAACTCCGCATCATTACCAACGTCTGTCATTACAGCTATACTATTCTCAGGATAATATTCAAGAATTTGCGGAACTTCTCCGGGAAAAACAGGGGAAAGCCTCCCGAGAATTTCTATTTCTGTAGCCATACGTGTCTCTGTGGACACTGAATATGTCGGATAAAATATTTCTCTTGCACGCGCATGCTTGATTATTGAGATTTGTCCATCTAAATTTCCTTTAAATACATCGGATGTATATCCACCTGTTAGTTTTTCGAAGCCACTAAGATGCCTACCGGGAAAAAAATTATACAATTCATTCGTAGCATCCGAGTCCTGCTGAAGTTCATGTATGGACATCTTCTCTCCTATCCGGACCTGCTGATAATTTAGGAATCGCTTGTTTAAATAACTCTAAATTTATTGCTCCGTCTTTATCAAGAGGGAGATAAGATCCTTGTCCTTGCAGAAAACATGGCACAGCGCAAACATGCTCTCCAGTTGGAACAACCCTCATGTGAATCTTCCTGCAATTACCACAGTCTAAGTCCGCACAATGATCTTGAAAAAACTTAACCTTGGTCTTATCTTGATCAGTCTCATCTGGGTTGTATAAATAAATCTGATTAAGAAAAGGATAGAAGCGTGGATCAAGTCCGAATATATCAGCCACTTTACTTATAAATTCCATAAATTTCTGTCGGGTGTCATACCTTGTTCCCATTACACCATTTATTTCAAGAACGTTAATTCCAACTCCAAGCTTCAAACCCTCTTCTATAACTGACAGAATCCGCTTTTCATCACCTGTGTAAACTGTGTCTATTGTTATTTTCTTATCTTGACCTTTCCATTCATCAACCAACGGGATCACAACAGAACTCAATAGTCTTCCGGACTCAATGCCTACGGGTGAATCAGGCTTTGACTTCTCCCCGGGAACAAGAGAATCTATCCCAAAGGTTATTTTAGTCAAGGGAGATTCTATTATCATTGCAAGCTTGCGGGGATTTATTAGTGGAATTCCATTTGTGTTTGCGCCCCATGAAACCTCAGCCATATCTTTTTGCCAATCATGAGCTATTTTGGAAAATAATTCTTCCATATGCCGATACATTCCAAAGTCTCCTCCGGTAAGCTTCACTGTTTTTATTCCAAAATCCTGTGCAGCCATTACTAATTGTCCAATCATGTCAACAGGCATCTCGTAGCTATCTAAATTTTCTCTTTGTGTCCACGGCGGAGGTTGTCCTTCGTTGTGGCAATGTGGGCATCGGAGATTACATCTGGGAGTAACTGAGATTCTTAAGTTTCTTCTTCCCGGCAAAATAGTTGCTGGGTCTTCAATAGGAAAAGCTCCGGGATGTTGGTTTATGTACGTACTATTACTAACTACTTCTTTAGGCATTCAAGTATTTTTTTTGTCACTACCTTATTGGTGACAAAAGTGCTAACCGAATTTAGAGTCCATTTTTTTCCGCTAAGATCCAATATTTCTCCTCCTGCTTCTCTAACAATAATCGATGCGGGGATAAGCGCATGAAAATCTGAATAATTATTTAACATTGCATCTAGTCTTCCTGATGCGACATAACATGCCATCAGAGCAACAGACCCGATCGCTCTCACCGTACAGTATTTTCCAGTTTTTGTAAAAAGCCCAATTCCTTCGTTAATTTCTTTTATCGTTTTTCTTTTTTGCCAATCAACATTGATAAAAGCATGTTCTCCAAATTTAAACCTAGATACTTTAATAGGCTCTCCGTTTAGTTCTGCCCCTTTACCGGTTTCTCCCGTGAACAATTCTTTTAACCAGGGATCATAAACAAAACCCAAGACAGGTTCTCCTTCTTTAGCTAAACCTATTGCAATTGAAAAACCAGGAAGTCCATGTATATAATTTCTGGTATTGGATAGTGGATCAATATACCATGTGTAATTATTGCTCCCTTTTTTAAATCCTCCTTCTTCGGACCAAATATTATCTTGGGGAAAAGATTTTTTAATTGAATCAACAATTTTTTTGTCAATTTGCAAATCAAACTTGGTGAGATAATGTTGTCGCTGTTTCATTGAGAAAGTTCTCTTCTTATTTAAGCCCTCCATCAAAAACTCTCCTGAGTCGTATATTGCATTAAGGATAAGATTATATTTTTTTATTCTAACTCTTTTTGACATTTCGAAAATTATACAACAAGAAGGAGTACAAGTCAACTATAGGACATTTAATAATCCGCTAAGGGAGCCCACCTGCTTCATCTCCTGAGTGAACGTTTAATTCATTTTTCCCAAATAGGCTTCCTGCATGATTTCCTAACTATTCTTTTACTCGATGTCGAAAGACAGATGTGATGAGCATTGAATTTATTATGCATCGCAGGATTATGTTATTATAAATTTACATGATCAAAGCACGGAGCTTAGCAGCAGGAAAACTAGTAACTGGTAAGCATATCCAAAAAAATATTAATCCAATAGACGGTACCTTCGCTTCACAATCCAATCTACTCTCTGACAACGAACTGACTGGTATTTTTAAGCAAGCGAAAGCAATAAAAATAAACAACGCTAAGACTGATTTTTTTGAATTAGTAAAGCTCTCATTATTTTTTAAAAATAACTTTTCTAAATTCGTCGACCAGATTATCAAAGACTCTGGGTTTATACAAAAAGACGCTGAAGATCTCGTCAACTGCTCTATAGAATTCTGTGCAGATTACTCCTTGCATCTTAAAGAAGTATCAACCAATGACAGACTAACTTCTTTCTCTTTCGATAAAAAAAACAGTCAGAAAATTAAATTCACCTCATCTCCATATGGCGTAATTGCCGTAACAACTCCCAGAAATACGCCGCTTATAACTGAATTAACTGCAATAATACATGCTCTATGGTCCGGAAATGTACTTGTTTTAAGACCATCTCCCGGAGTCGCTGGTACTGTTTCTCTACTAACAGAAGGTTTATTAAAATGCTTTAGTCCGGATACGTTATCAAAATTATTTATCACTTTTTCAGATGCTAAAAATTTTATAGATACAGCCCTTGTTTATTCAAATTTAATTCATTATGTTGGCAGCACTAAATATCTGGAAAGTACCTTGATCGCAGGTATAAAAAGGGGAGTAAAGGTATTAGTGGATGGAGACGGATGCAGTCTTGTTGTTGTTGATTCTACCTGTAATATAAAAGAAGCAGCTAGGGCATGCTATCGAGGGGTAGTACGATGTAATGGTCAGATTTGTATTAGTATTCGGGCAATTGTTGTTGAGGAATCAGTATATGAAAATTTCTGCACGCACTTTCTTAATTTCATAAAAAAAACCGACGTCAAGCCACCAGGACTAAATAAGCAATCTGACATGGGACCGCTTTTTACATCTTCGCAAGCGGAAAGCATACTAAAAGTAGCCAGGAAACATAAACTTCTATATGGTCAAAAAACACCGCTTTCTTATGGACCAAATTATATCTCTCCTGTCGTCTTGGAGCTAGAGCCTAATAAGCATAATTTCTTGAAAGAAAGCGTATTTGGTCCAATTGTTGGAATAACTTCTTTTAAAAAAGACGGTTGGAAAAGATGGCTGGAAGAAAACACGATAAATCTAACAGATGCCGTATTTAGTAAAGACAAAAATTTTATTAAAGAGTTCTTAGCTACAAGTAAGTCTCCCCGCAAAGTAGTTAATTTAGATCCTACTATAGAATCAGTTTTTGAGCCTTGGGGAGCATTTTTGCCATCCGGCTGGAATGATGTAAGCTATTGGTATTCTAAATATCGTAATTATTTTCAATTGGTTGAGAATTTAGAAAAATAGGATGTGGTTTTTGTATGCTATTCTGGGTGCATTAATAACAGGCGTAGGTCAAGTTTTGGTTAAAAGAGGACAAGCTAAGCTAACACCACTCTTAGATAATCTATTAGCAACGTTAATTGTCAGTCTGATTTTAGTTCCGTTGCTTTTTTTTTGGGGAATCGATATCACTGCGGGAAGAACTGTATTAATCTATGCGTTAATTGCTGCCATAATGTACGCTTCGTTTTATTACATTATTAGCTTTGGCAATGTTTCGTTAATGGTCAGTCTTATAAACACTTTCCCGATAATTACAGTTATTTTAGCTATCAGCTTTTTGCGAGAATCGCCGAATTTATACCAATGGCTTGGGATTGGTTTGGTGATATTAGGTGCAATTTCTATAAGTCAGGAGAAATCCGAAAAAAGGACAGGAAAAAGTAAGTCTTGGGTAATGTGGGGACTGATTGGTGCAATTGCAATTGGCATTGCAGAATTTGTTACAAAACTAGCCACTACCGAAACAGACGGTTTTACTTTTACATTTTTTGTCTATCTCATGTATATACCAGCATTTCTGGTTTTAATGATTTTTGACAAAAAAGGAAGAAAATTCAAAATGCTTAAGGACCAGTCAAGCCTACTTTTTACTATTTTAGGCATTTTTTTTATAGAAGCAGGGCTCATTGCTATTGCTTTGGCATACCAGTATGGCCTGGCAAGTCTGGTTTCCCCTGTTGTCTCGACCCATATGTTGATAACAGCTCTGCTAGCGATGTTTTTTCTAAAAGAAAAACTTCTGCTAATTCAGAGAATTGGAATCTTACTTACTCTGATCGGCATTAGCGTCATTGGTATTTGGTCTTGACATATTGTTAGATACCCGCCTACAATAAATTTAGATATGAGAATTAATAAGTATACTTTTTTTCTGATTGGCTACTTATTACAAAACATAATTTTTTGGGTTGGCATTCAATCCTCCGGGATCACTGACTTAACAATAAATCTTTTATATAGCTTCTCTAACGGTTTTCTTGCAACAGCAGCGGGAATAATGGGCCTACTAATCTCCAGACATTGGGGAGGCAGCAAAAGCGCTGTTGGAAAAGCGGTAATGTTTATATCCTTAGGCATAACGTCATGGGGCATCGGAACTTTGACTTGGTCATTTTATAACTTTGTTTTGAATATTGAAGTCCCATATCCGTCGTGGGCAGATCTTGGATATACGCTAGCAATTCCTTTCTGGGCAATTGGAGTGTTCTACTTATCAAAAGCCACAGGAGCAAGATTTACCCTACGCAAGCTTCGCGGTAGATTAATGTTAATTTTGTTACCATTATTAGCAGCAGTTGCTAGCTATTACTTCCTATATGTAATAGCACGGGAATCATCCTTTGTTATAGAGGGAGAACTACTAAAAATTTTTCTTGATTTTTATTACCCACTAGGAGATTGGATTATATTAACTGTTGCATTTCTCCTTTTTGGATTATCCCTACAGTACCTTGGTGGTCGTTTTAGGTGGCCAGTAATGATAATAATACTTGGATTTATTTTTATGTTTATTTCTGATTTTACGTTTTCATACACAACTACCGTGGGAAGTTACTTTAACGGACACTTTGCAGATCTTTTATTTACAGTTGCAATTTTTGTTATTAGCTTCGGCGTTACTGGTTTTGATACACAAGAAACTTAGAATATATTTATTATGGATATTTACGGACAGGTTGTTGAAAAAATAATAACAGAACAGGAAAAAATTATTGGCCCTGTAGCTCTTGAGCAGGCCAGAAAGGTTCCGGGACTGACTGTTGATCTTCAAAAACATGAAGTGAAGATTGATGGAAATAAAAAAGAAATCCTTCAGAAGCTTGTTGAGCAGTATCAGCATTTGTTTGGACAAGCTTCGGTTGAGGTTTGCAAAGATGCAGCCAGGGAATTTGTAAAAAAGGTTCCTGCTGCAGACATGCCCTCTTTAATCCTCTAGAAAAATAGTCTATTATATTATTAATGGATTCATCAGACACAACTTCACAATCTCAGAATAAAACAGCTAGTAATCCACAAATACAAGATGAGCTGGCGCACGTTAACGAAGAGATGTATAAAAAAAATCTTGAGCTAGCGGATACAAAAAAACAACTGGAAAATGCAAATGTTCGGCTAAAAGAGGTTGACAAGCTCAAGGATGAATTTGTGTCTCTAGCATCTCATGAACTGCGAACCCCAATGACAGTCATAAAATCGTACATTTTCATGCTCCTACACAAAGAAAACGGAAATCTTACTGAAGTACAGAAAAAGTATCTAACACGGACTTTTTCCACAACCGAGAGGCTTATTAATTTAGTCAACGATATGCTTAATGTCTCAAGAATTGAATCAGGCAAGCTCACCATAGAGCCTGTTCCGGCAGATATTGTCAAACTTGTATCAGACGTTGTCACAGAAATGCAGACAAGAGCTGTGGAAATGGGAATTAATCTAGTATATACCGCACCTCAAATATCTTTAATTTCAAATGTAGACACTAACAGAATAAAAGAAGTAATAATAAATCTTATCGGAAATTCACTTAAATTTACGCCAAAGGACGGCTCGATAATAGTAACCGTAAGTAAAAATAAAGAAGGATTTGCTTTGATAGAAGTGAAAGATACCGGGCGGGGAATCAGCAGCACGGATATGACAAAATTGTTTATAAAATTCAGCATGATCGGCACCAATAATCTTACAAAAGATAGGGGACAGGGCACAGGTCTTGGTCTTTATTTGTCTAAATCCTTGGTTGAACTTCACGGAGGAAGGATTTGGGTAAATTCTGCGGGCGAGAATTTAGGATCTACATTCTCTTTCACTTTGCCGCTCGACAACGGAGAAGCAGAGCATCCTACTGAGCCGGTTCTTGATGGCTCAATTCAGCAGAAGAAAGATATAGATTTACCTCCCGAACCAAATCATCAGGCGTGATCTTGCTTTTTATCAAATATCCGTCTGCAAGCTTTATGCCCTGATTGATTTCTTCATTTCTATCAAGATTTGTCAAAAAAACGACTGTTTTATTAGGATTTTGTGGACTTGGGAACTCCTCTTTAAGCTTTTGCATTATCAGAAGTCCGTTAATTTTCGGCAAAATTATATCCAGAAGTACAAGATCATATCCACCCTGCTTCATTTTATCAAACGCAACCTCACCATCATCCGCGGTATCAACTTCATGTCCATTTGCTTCTAGAGTATCTTTATATACTTCGAGAAGATCTTTTTCGTCTTCAACAATCAAAATTTTAGCCATATTTAACTCTCTTTAGTAGACTAGCACTGAGGCAGTTAAATGTCAATAATTTATCTATCAACGCGCGATTTCTATGCTAGAATAGTATTGGGATGAATATGAAAGAAAATACAGAACTAACCCCTCTCCTCACAGATATTTCTTCCCCGAAAAACTTTATCAGCGGGATTAAGATAAAAGTAATATTTCTGATTGGCTTGATTCTTGCTTTAGTTATTGTTCTTGCTTATTTCTCAATATCGGAAACTTCTATCAACGGAAATTCAAAATTTGCAAACAAAATTCCTGAAATTTCTCCTAAAATCACAGCTTCTGTCTCCGAGAATGTTGCTATCAAGAAGGAAACGATAGGATTTTTGCCCTCTTGGTCTGTTGCAAATAAATCAAAAGTCTATCCCGACAAGCTTTCGCAAATTATTTACTTTGGCCTAAGTATAAATAGTGATGGAAGCATTATTAAGTACAACGAAGATAAACTCCCTGTTTTGGAATGGACGTATTTTAATTCTGAATATTTCAAGGAAATTAGACAAGAAGCTTCAAGAAGCGGTACGAAAATTCTGTTATCCATTAAATCATTCGATAACGAAACAATCGATAATGTCATTAGTAATAGAGGTGCGGCAAATAGATTAGCAAAAGAACTGGGAGCGCTAATTGTTGAGTACGATTTGGACGGAATAAATATCGACTTTGAATACTTTACAGATACCACCTTTCCAACATCCAAATACCTAGCTAAATTCCTGAAAGAGTTGTCGGATAAATTAAAACAGGTATCGCCGGACAATATCATTTCGATTGACGTAAACGCAACAGTCGTCATAAAAGACAAAGCATACAATATGACAGAAATTGCAAAATCTGTAGATCAGATAATTCTTATGGCTTACGATTACCGACAACAAGGTTCATCAAGAGCCGGACCCTCAGCGCCTATCATTGGAGAATTAAATGAACATAGTATTTCCGAATCGGTCGAATCTCTTTCCGGAAGAGTGCCAAATAATAAGCTCATTCTTGGGCTTCCTTTTTATGGATTTGAGTGGCAGACGTATACCAAAGCTCACAAGAGCACTACTGTTCCTGGAAGTGGAGCACTAGCAACTTATAAAAGAGTAAAAAAGCTACTTATGGAAAACAAAAATGTTAACAAGTCCTGGGATGAAGTCTCTCAGTCACCATGGCTTACTTACACGCAATACGGAGCCATAAAACAAATCTATTTTGAGGATATAAGGTCAATTACGGAAAAGATAAAATTTGCAAAAAACAAGAAATTGGGAGGAATTGCTATTTGGGCATTAGGTTACGATGGAGGAGATATGGATTTATGGAATACCATTGAAAAAGAAAATATAGAATAGAGATTTAACTTGACTGAATTTTTGCCTTATGAAATACTTGATTAATGGATACTCAAACTGCCCATCCTAAAACTAATCCTAAGCTAATACCTCTTTTTATATTCTCAGCCTCAACAGTAGCTCTCTTAAGTATTCTCTTCTTTATGATAATGGATTCTTTCAATCTTGCAATTGTTTATTTTATGATTGGCTTGATAGTAACTATTGTGTTAAATACTGCTGTGGCAATCCTAATCTTGTCGAGCAATACGCCTAAGCAAGTTATTGATCCGTCGCAGGAAAACAAAAATATTCCAGAAGGGAACAATCAAGAACTAAACACTGCTCTTGCACTGAAAGAAAAAGAGCTTGAAGCTATACGCAAGATGGGCGATGAGATTGAAAGGAAAGCATTTATTGATAGAACAGAAGCAGCAGCTACGCTTGCTAGTATCGGTGAGGGCGTTGTCGTTACAGATCCTGATGGCAAGATCATGGTATTCAATCAAGCCGCTGAGCAAATGACTCATTGGCAAAGCTCTGAGGCAATAGGAAAATTTTGGTTTGAAACCGTTCCTGCAATTGATGAGAACGGCAAATTAATTCCCCGAAAAGACAGAGATATGTATAAAGCGCTGATCACAGGCAAAAAAGTTTTTGCACATAGCATATATCTCCAAAGGGGCGCAACAAAGGTCTTTGTCGCGGTAACTGCTACTCCGATTATTTTCGGTAACAAGATTATTGGCTCAGTTGAAGTTTTTAGAAATATAGGACGCGAGATTGAAGTTGACAGAATGAAATCAGAATTTATATCTCTTGCTTCTCATCAGCTTCGCACTCCGCTTTCTGCTTCTAAATGGTTTAGCGAAATGCTCATAAATGGCGATGCAGGAGAGCTCAATGCTGAACAGAAGGAGTATGCGGAAAATATATTTGATTCAAACGAAAGAATGATCGGACTTGTCAACTCACTTCTTAATATTTCCCGTATCGAGTCCGGGAGAATTATTATTAATCCAAGGCCCACTGATATGCATGAATTAGTTTCTCAGGTGATAAATGAAATAAAGATAAAGAGTGACATCAAAAAACAGCATATTATATTTAGCATCCATTCAAGTCTTCCGCTAATAAGCATAGACCCTATATTAATTCGTGAAGTTTTCGTTAACCTACTTACAAATGCATCAAAATATACGCCAAACGAAGGAGAAATCTCAGTATTTGTATCCAAGAAAGATAACGACTTGATCTGCCAGGTAAGCGACTCAGGGTACGGAATTTTGCAAAAAGATTACACTAAGGTATTTCGTAAATTTTATCGCGGTGAAAATATTATAAAAATCGAGACAGATGGCAATGGCTTAGGGCTTTATCTTACAAAAGCAATTATCGAATCATCCGGAGGGAAGATTTGGTTCAAATCAGAAGTAAGCAAGGGAACATCGTTTTATTTTACAATTCCGCTTAGCGGTATGCAGGCAAGAATTGGCGAGGTCACGCTTGGATCCTAATGGTGTATAATAATTGATATGAGTAAACAAAACCCTACGGTAATGGTAGTTGAGGATGAATGGCTTCTCCTTGAAGCCATCAGTAAGAAATTAAAGCTCGAAGGAATAAATGCAATTCCTTATGATAACGGCACCGAAGCATTAAAATATCTCCATGATTCCGCAGACCTGCCTGATATTATCTGGCTTGATTATCAGCTTAAAGATATGGATGGGCTGGAATTCATCAATAAACTTAAGCAAATCGAGAAATGCGCCCAAATGCCTGTAATTGTAGTTAGTAATTCTGCAAGCGAAGAAAAAGTTCACAACATGCTGGCACTGGGTATCACTCAATATATTCTCAAAGCAAAATACCGCTTGGACGAAATTATTCAAATGGTAAGAAAAATTACTGATGATAATAAAAATGTAAAATAGTATGGCAAAAGTTCTAGTTGCAGAAGATGACAAATATCTGGCAAGCGCATATAGAGTCAAGCTTACTAAAGCCGGGTATGAATTAAAAATCGCCTCAGACGGACAGGAAGCGTTAGAAATTCTTAAAACATTTACTCCGGATGTTATGCTGCTTGATCTCATAATGCCTGTTAGAGACGGGTTTTCAGTTCTCGAAGAAATAAAGAAGAATCCATCTTTGAAAAATATTCCCATAATAATTACTTCAAACCTTAGTCAAAAAGAAGATATTGATAGGGGAATAGCGCTTGGTGCATCTGATTATATTATTAAAAGCCAAATGCCTATTAGCGTAGTTCTGGCTAAGATACAGAAGCACTTAGAAAGTAAACCTCAAGAGTAAAATACTTCCTGCATCACGAAATAATTGACAAATTGAGCTGAATTTAGCACACTTAATTATAGCGTGGCAAAGAAAATTGTAAAAAAAAAGATAGCATCTTCGAGCAAGCTTCCCAAAAGTGGAATTAAGAAATCACCGGATGAAGTTAAATTGAATACGCCTCAGAACGTTACTCCTGAAATTAAAACACCTGTGACTCCCTCTGAAACTAAAATGCCTGCCGAGAGTCCTATACCGCCCCAACCTCCGCAAAATACCGAACCAATCGTTAAGGAAACCAAAAAATCTGAGCCGGCTCAACCTGAGCAAGCCATTGCTCCAACTGTGCAGGAAATTAGCAAGCCTGTACAAACTGATGATTCCAAAAAAGACTTTCAGACAAAATTATACGAATCCTTACTGGAATTAAAGGTTATCGATGAGGGAAAATTGACTGAGGCTTACGAAGAAAGCAAGACTAAGAACTCATCGTTTCAGGAAATTCTGCTTACCAGAGACCTCATCTCTGATATTGATCTTGGAAATACTGCAGCTGAATTACTAGATGTTCCCTTTATAACACTTGCATCTTTGAAAATTCCATCATCTCTTACTTATTTAATTCCTGAGCAATACGCAAGGACTCATAGCGTTGTTGCCTTCGAGGAGAGTGACGATGAGGTAAAAATAGCTATGGTCAATCCATCAGGCAATGAAAAAATTATCCAATTTATAGGACAAAAGGCAAACAAAAAAATATCTGTTTTTTACGCAACACAACGGGATTTCGAAAAGGCACTAAAGATTTACAAGCAAAATCTCCAGCATTCTTACGATGAGATGATTAAAGAACAAGTAAAAAATATTGGCAAAGACGGACTCTCTGAGGCACCAATAGAGAAAATCGTAGACATTCTGATCGAATACGCATATGACAATGGAGCATCTGATGTCCACTTAGAACCCGAGAAAGACGAAGCAGTAGTGAGATTTCGCGTTGACGGAATTATGCAGGAGGTCTTGCGATTTACTCCGGAAATTGACCAGCAGGTAATATCGAGAATAAAGTTCCTTTCTAAGCTTAGAACAGATGAGCATTTAAGCGCGCAGGATGGGAAAATTCAAACACGTATTGAAAATGAAGACTTAGATATTAGGGTATCGATCGTTCCAATTGTACATGGAGAAAAATGCGTTATGAGACTTTTGTCTGCTAGGTATAGACAATTTAGCCTTGCGGATCTTGGGATGAACGATGCGGACCTGAAAAAAGTTATGGACGTGAGCAGTAAGCCGTACGGAATGATACTTTCGACCGGTCCGACAGGATCCGGTAAAACTACTTCAATGTATGCGATTCTCAAGATCTTAAATACAAAAGAAAGAAATATCGCCACAATTGAAGACCCCATAGAATATGAGATCAGCGGACTTAACCAAATTCAAGTTAATGCAAAGACAAACCTTACCTTCGCAGAAGGGCTAAGATCAATTCTTCGTCAGGACCCAAATATTATTTATGTCGGAGAAATTCGCGATGATGAGACAGCAGATATTGCGGTGAATTCTGCGATGACCGGCCATTTGGTATTATCAACTCTTCACACCAACGATGCCTCAACTGCACTTCCAAGACTTCTGGATATGAACATTGAGCCATTTCTTGTAGCTTCTACTATAAGCATTGTTATTGCCCAAAGACTGGTAAGAAAAACCTGCGAAAGCTGCAAAGTTTCTAGGATGGAAAAGCTATCTGAACTTGAGAAACATTTTGATAAAAATTTATTGCAAAAATATTT
>JBBTYY010000017.1:0-16487 GCA_038061615.1 Patescibacteria group bacterium
TACAGCCAAGGGATATTTTGATCATTGGAATCCGGATTTTCTTTTTTTACATGGAGATGGTGGGAGACAGCATCATGCTGTAAATATGGGCATGCTTTATCTTTGGGAATTGCCTTTTATTTTAGCCGGAATATATATACTATTGAAGAAGAGGAATAAGCGAATTATCATTTTACTGCTAATGTTTGCAATTGCACCTATTCCTTCAGCAATCACTACTGGGACTCCGCATCCGGTGAGAGCAATCTTAATGGCTCCTGCATTTTCCATTTTTACATCTGTTGGTGTATATTTCCTTCTCTTTAGAAGTAGAAAATTACTAAACAAGGTCTTTATAGTAGCTTGTTTAACTGCTTTTATATTTAATTTTATATATTATATTCACCAATATTATGTTCACACACCCATAGCATACGGAGATTTTTGGCAATATGGACACAAAGAGGCGTTTGCATACGTAAAACCACTTGAAGAAAATTACGATAAGATTATTTTCACATATGCATATGATCAGCCATATATTTATTATCTTTTTTACAATAAAATAGACCCTGCTTGGTATCAAAAAAATTGGAATTATTTGGGGAATGGTGAAGTTGAAAGAATGAGAAGAGTAATAGGAAAATATGAATTTAAAAAAATTGAATGGGGGAAAGATTCAAAATTCACAAACACTCTATTAATTGGCGCTCCTTCAGAGATTCCGCAAGGAAATGGTAGTCTTCTCAAGACAATTTATTTTCCAGACGGTAGCATAGCGTTCAAAATTTTAGAAACATGAATAAGATATCCGTGCGTACGTTGGTAGTATTTGGTTTTTGCGTAATTGTGAGCGTACCTTTAATACTACCTTATTTTAAATCTGGATTCTTCCCTACCCATGATGGAGAGTGGGCAGTTGTAAGGCTTGCCGAAATGTATCGAGAAATAAAAGATTTTCAATTTCCCGCACGTTTTAGTGGATATTTGAATTTTGAGTATGGATATCCGCTTTTTAATTTTGCTTATCCTATGCCTTACTATTTTGGATTGATATTTATTTTTTTGAAATTAGGATTTGTGGGAAGCATTAAAATTTTATTTGCATCAAGTGTCATATTGTCAGCATTTTTTATGTTCTTACTTTCAGAATCTCTTTGGAAAAGTAAAATTGCCGGAATAGTAAGTTCGGTTCTTTATATTTATGTTCCATATCGAATTGTTGATTTATATGTACGTGGCTCATTGGGTGAATCATTGTCTTTTGTTATTTTTCCTTTGATAATTTTAGGAATACTTGGATTGTACAGAAAAAGTGAGTTAAAATACGTAATCTTTACGGGATTCATGTATGGCTTGCTTATTATGACGCATAACATAATGGCTGTATTATTTGGAGTATTTATTTTTTTTATATTTTTATACACCATATTTATTAAAAATATTAAGTTTGCGTTAAATCTTTTTTTCTCAATAACAATCTCACTCGCAATTTCTGCATTTTTTTGGATTCCTGCAGTTTTTGAAAAAAATTTAATTTTATTGTCAAAAACACCTATTGCCAATAGGAGCTTGCACTTCATCAAGCCATTAGACTTGATTATTCCAAGATGGGGGTACGGAGTGCCGAACGATACTAATGGTTTTAGTTTTCAGATAGGATTGCCTCAGTTAGCGGTATTACTTATTCTATTTTATTTTATTGTCAAAAATATAAAGAAAATAGATAAAAATTTGTTAATCTTAGTAGTATCTATAGTCGCGTTTATTGCTTTGCTTTTTTCTCCGTCTGCTTTTATTTGGGAAAATATTCCATTTCTTTCTGAGATAAATTACCCATGGACTATTTTGGGAATACTGATGTTCTTAATTAGCTTAGCTTCGGGTTTTATAACAAAAACCGGAAAAGTTTCTACAATTGTAGTATTAATATTAGCTTTTATTTCATTGATCTTAATTACACCTTATGCAAAACCGCAAAGTCATATTGACAGAGGGGATCAGTTCTATCTTACAAATCAGGCAACGACTACCTCATCGACTGAATTGATGCCCTTATGGGTAAAAGAGTTTCCTATTCAAAAGACTGAAAAAAAAGTAGATTTAGTCGATGGGGAAATTAGTAATATTTCATATAATTCAAAATTAATAACTTTTTCCGTTAAAATGCCAGAAGACGAAATTGTAAGAATAAATCGATTATATTACCCGGGATGGAATGTTTATGTCGATGGTTTAAGAACTAAAATAGATTTCAACAATAAATATGGATTAATGGATATAGCTCTTGGTGAAGGTGTCCATTCAGTTAAAGCAGTTTTTTCAGAGACTCCGCTGCGCGTATTTAGCAATATTGTCTCGTTATTTAGTTTAATAACTGCAGGACTAGCTCTCGCCTTTTTCCGAAATTATAAAATAAAATGAAAATTATTAAGTCACTGTTGCCGTTATTTGTGGTTATTACTCTTTCATATTGGTCTATCAGCAATATTTTTATTACTGATTTTTTTCAAGTTCATGACAATACTCAGGTTCAAAGAGTTTTTGTAATGGCTAAAAGCTTACAAGACGGGATATTTCCAGTTAGATGGGTTTCTGATCTTGGATATGGATATGGATATCCAATTTTCAACTTTTATGCGCCTTTGTCGTATTACTTTGGGGCAACGATGACTCTAGTCGGATTTGATGTTTTACTCGCAACAAAACTTATGATGATATTTGGTGTTCTAATTGCGGGTATCACAATGTATTTACTTGGAAAAACATTATGGGGAAAGTTGGGCGGAATTATTTCCGCATTATTTTATGTTTATTCTCCATACCACGCGGTTAATGCTTATGTAAGAGGAGCTGTTGGAGAGTTTTGGGCATATGGATTACTTCCCTTAGTTTTTTATTCCCTCCTGAAGCTTATTGATAAATTTAGCTGGAAGTATGTTGTTATTGGAGCCTTTGCTTATTCAGGTATTATTTTGTCTCACAATTTATTTGCTTTCATGCTGACACCATTCTTGTTATTATTTGTAGCTATTCACAGTTTTATTAATAGAAACTTTATATATCTTTTCACTTCAGTTCTTGTTATAGGACTAGGGCTTTCGTCATTCTATATATTGCCAGCAGTTTTTGAAACAAAATATACAAATGTGCCCTCGTTAGTAGGTGGTGGAGCTGATTTTAGAGATCATTTTGTATGCCCTCAACAGCTTTGGAGTAGTTATTGGGGCTTTGGAGGGTCAATTGCTGGATGCATTGATGGAATGTCTTTTATGTTGGGTAAATTACACATATTGACAACAATTGGAGCATTTATATTGTTTTCTTCTGGTTTAATTTTTTCCAGCCTTAAGCTAAAGGACAAAATCAAAAAAAACAACGTGAAATTTGCATTTTTGACCTTTTCACTTATCGGACTAATATTTTCAATCATTATGATTCTTAATATATCTCAATTTATTTGGGAGGCTATCCCATATATGGAATTTCTGCAGTATCCATGGAGGTTTTTAAATTTTGTGTCCTTTTTTATGGCGATATTTGCAGGATTTTTTATCTGGTGGATTGAGCATATATTTAAACAAACAAGGCTTAAAAATGCTACTCTTGCTGTTTCGGTATCAGTAATAATTCTGTTAATTTATGCAAATGGAAAACTATTTACGCCCCAAGCTTCTGTCAATGTGAGCATCAAAGACCTGGTTAGTAAAGAAAACTTGTCGTGGACAACATCAAAAATTTCGGATGAATACATGCCTTCAAGTTTTATCAAGCCTCTTAGTTACAATGAAATACCAGATGGTAAAATTTCGGAAAATCAACATGTAGAGGTGCTTTATGAAGATTCAAACACCGTGCAGCTGCATGCGTCAACAAAAGTGAGCGTTAAATCAAATCTAATGTTAAACATTGCGTATTTTCCTGGGTGGGTAGGATACTTGGATAATAAAAAAATTGACCTAAGAGAAGAAAAGAGGGGGATGAGTATTGAAATTCCTGAAGGAGTTCATTCAGTAGATTTATTTTTTGTTGAAACACCTATTGAAAAATTAGGAAATTCAATTAGCCTAACTTTCTTATTTATTGTATTTGTTGGTATAATCTTTACTATGAAAAGGAGCAGGAGTGAACGATAAGATCCCCGAATTATCTATTTTTTTCCCTTTCTGGAATGAGGAGAAAAATATTGAAAAAGTTGTAAAGTCGGCGATTCCTGTCGCCAAAAAATCGGCTGTTAAATGGGAAATATTATTGGTTGACGATGGATCTTCCGATAATACACTCAGCATTGCAAAGGAGTTAGTAAAAATTAATCCCAATTTAAAATTAATAAGCCATGGTTCGAATAGAGGCTATGGTGCTTCTCTTAAGTCCGGATTTGAGAATTCCAAATACGATACAGTAGTTTTTACCGATGGAGATGGACAATTCGATTTTGGTCAGGTTGAAAGATTTATTAAGAAAATAAAGAATTCAGATATTGTCATTGGACACAGAAAGAAAAGACATGATAATTCCATGCGTCATGCTCTGATGTATCTTCTTAAAATATGGGATGTTATATTTTTTGGTTTTTATTTCCGTGATATTGATTGCGGTTTTAAGATGTTTAGAAAAGATGCTTTGTCTAAAATAATGCCGTTTAAATCAGAAGGAGCTATGATTACAACTGAGATTCTTGCTAGAGCAAAAAGAAAAAATCTTAAAATCGAACAGGTTGAGGTGTCACATTACCCAAGATTATACGGAGATCAAAGTGGCGGAAACTTAAGGGTGATCATAAGAGCAGTAAGGGAAAGCTTTCTTTTATGGAAAGACCTCAGCTATGGAAGAAGTTGACATCGCTCTTATAAAAAAAAGATCAATAAAAGGCATATTTGCACTTACATATAGAACATTTGCGATACAAGTTATTGGTTTTAGTGCTAATTTTGTTCTCACAATCTTTCTTTCCCCCGAAGTATTTGGAATATATTTTGTAGTTACGGCAGTTATTGCTTTTCTTACATATTTTTCTGACGTAGGACTAGCTGCTGCACTTATTCAGAAGAAAGAAAATATATCAGAGGAGGATCTTAGGACAACTTTTACGATTCAGCAAGGCCTTGTAATATCAATTTCTTTAATTGCTCTAATCTCATCAAGCTTTGTTAAAGATTTTTATAAGCTGGATAGTGATGGCGTGTTTCTCTTTCAAGCCCTTGTAATCTCTTTTTTCTTATCATCTCTAAAGACAATTCCATCAATAATTTTAGAAAGGGAATTAAAATTTGAAAAACTAGTTATACCTCAAATTGCAGAGACCTTAGTGTTCAATGTTATTGCTGTATTTATGGCAATGCAGGGGTTTGGGGTAGCGAGCTTTTCAATTGCTGTTTTGGCGCGAGGCGTTATTGGTCTTGTCTTGATTTATATAATAAGTCCTTGGAAGATTGGATTAGGATTTTCTGGAAGTGCAGCGAGAAAACTGCTGTCTTACGGAATTCCATTTCAGGCAAACAGTTTCATAGCGCTTCTTAAGGACGATCTTTTTATAGTATATCTTGGAAAAGTGTTGCCTCTTGCACAGGTAGGATATATTGGTTTTGCCCAAAAATGGGCATATACCCCTCTAAGACTGATAATGGATAATATGATCAAAATTACTTTTCCATCATTCTCAAGACTTCAAGAGAATAGAAATTTGCTCGGAAAAGCGGTAGAAAAATCCATATTTTCCTCCGCGTTTGTAATTTTCCCTTTAATAGCTGGGCTGATAACGCTATCTCCATATTTTATAAAAATAATCCCAAAATACGAAAAATGGGAACCGGCATTATTGTCGCTGGCATTTTTTTCATTAAATGCTTGCTTATCTTCCATATCGACTCCTCTTACAAATGCGCTTAATGCAATAGGAAAGATTAAAATTACCCTATATCTTATGATTTTCTGGACAGTAGCGACATGGCTAATCACACCACTGATGATTTTCTTACTAGGATTTAATGGAGTAGCTCTTTCTTCTTTTATAATTTCTTTGTCCGTTTTCTTAGTAGTTATTTTAGTAAAAAAATATATTATTTTTAGCTTGTATTCACTAATTTATCCATTTTTTTCAGCTTTAATTATGACTGCCATTCTTTTTATACTAATGAACGTATTTCCGACAACTATATTCACAATCGTAGCTGGTGTTGTCTTAGGTGCTATAATTTATACTGTATTAATGTTTTCTTTCGCACGGAAAATTATTTTAGCAGATATTAAACTTATCAAAGAAAATGTTTTTAAAAAATGAATAAGCTTTCGATAGTAATATCTGCTTATAATGAGGCAGAAAGAATTGAAAAGTGTCTTAAGTCTTCAATGTTTGCAAACGAAATTATTCTTGTTGATAATCAGTCAATCGATGATACAGTAAGAATAGCGAAGAAGTACACCTCAAAAATTTTCTCACAGAGAAATGATCCTTTTGCCATAGATCTACTTAAAAATACGGGTTTTGAAAAAGCTGAAAATGAGTGGATATTAAGCGTAGATGCTGATGAGGAGATTTCAAAGGAACTCTCAGAAGAGATAGAAAATCTCCTAAATGAAAAACCCAGCGAGGACGGATTCTGGATTCCAAGAAAAAACTACATGTTTGGCAAATGGATTAAGGAAAATACCGGTTGGTATCCGGATTATCAGCTAAGACTATTTCGTAAAGGCAAAGGAAAATTTTTAAGTAAACACGTACATGGGGACATTAAATTAAATGGTAATTCAGGAAAACTTAAAAATCACCTAATTCATAATAATTATGACAGTATCAGTCAGTTTATAAAAAAAATTATGATATACGCGCCAAACGAAGCAGAAGATAAATTGAGTAAGGGATATAAATTTTCCCACTTTGATGTTATTCGTTTGCCTATTGGAGAATTCCAGAGCTGGTTTTTTTTAAGAAAGGGGTACAGGGATGGATTTCACGGTTTAGCTCTGTCCCTTCTTATGTCTTTTTACCACCTAATAACAGCTCTTTTCATATGGGAAAAACAGGGGTTTAAGGAATATGCTAAGGGAGATTTCATAAAAGATGTAGTTCTGGAATTAAAAAATTCGGGAAAAGAAATTTCATACTGGATAAATAAAGAGCAAATAGAAAATGAGAAAAATCCTCTAAAGAATACTCTCAGAAAAATAAGAAACAAAATCAAAGCATAAATTGTGCCAAAAGTATTTATATCCACGATATCCTTTAACAACAATAAAGTTACAAACGATCTTCTGAAAAGTATAGGGGAGCTTAAAACAGATAACGTAGGAATATTTGTAGTCGTAGTCGACAATGGTTCAAAGAGCAATTACAAGGCGGACAAGAAATATAATAAATTTACTTTAAAAATTATAAGAAGTGAAAAAAATTTAGGGTTCTCAGGCGGTCAGAATCTAGGAATAAGATATGCTTTGGATAATGGAGCAGATTATGTATTGATACTAAATAATGACACATTGCTTGATAAGAATTTGATTTTAGCATTAATAGATAGCTTGAATGAAAATGTAGGTATAGTTGCTCCAAAGATTTATTTTGCAAAAGGGTACGAATTTCATAAAGACAAATATAGTGAAAAGGAAATGGGCAAGATAATTTGGTATGCGGGCGGAATTATGGACTGGCCTAATATAATAGCAAGACATAGAGGAGTAGATAAAGTAGATAAAGGTCAATATGAGATATTAGAGCAAACAGATTTTGCAAGCGGGTGCTGTATGCTTGTCAAGCGGGAAGTATTTGAAAAAATTGGATTATTTGATGAAAAATATTTTCTTTACTATGAAGATAATGATTTTAGTCAAAGGGCCAAAATTGCAGGTTTTGACATTGGCTATCAGTCGAATGCAGTTATGTGGCATAAAAATGCCGCATCAGCTGGAGGATCAGGATCTGAGCTTCAGGATTATTACATTACAAGGAATAGGCTAATTTTCGGATTTAAGTATGCATCGCTTAGATCAAAAACAGCACTTTTTAAAGAAAGCATGAGATTGATTGCCTCCGGAAGAAAATGGCAAAAAAAAGGAGTGATAGATTTTTATCTGAGAAAATTTGGTAAGGGAAGTTTTTCTATATGAAATTAACCGGTATCGTAATTGCAAAAAATGAAGAAGAGATGATAGAGGATTGTCTTGAGTCGCTTCAGTTTTGCGATGAAATAGTTGTTGTTGATAACGAATCTGAAGATAAAACTTCAGAAATTTCAAAAAAGTACGGAGCAAGAGTTATAAAAGTAAAATCAGATGATTTTTCAAAACTTAGAAGCGAAGGTTTAAAAAACTTAAGCTCTGATTGGGTTTTATATCTGGATGCGGATGAGAGAGTCACTCTAGAATTAGGTAAGGAAATTAAGCAAATAATAATAAATCCGGGAGAATTTAAGGCATTTAGAATAAAAAGGAAAAATTATTATTTTGGAAATAAAGAATGGCCAAAAATAGAAAAACTAGAAAGATTATTTAGAAAAAAAAATTTGAAAGGATGGTATGGTAAGATTCACGAGAGTCCGCAAGTTGAAGGAGAAATAGGGGAATTACAAAACTACATACTCCATTACACTCACAGGGATTTGGGTCAAATGCTTGATAAAACGAATGAGTGGTCGGAAGTTGAGGCAGAGTTAAGGTTTAAGAGCGACCATCCTAAGATGAGTTGGTGGAGGTTTCCGCGAGTCATGATTTCTGCATTTTTTGATTCATATTATAAACAAAAGGGATATAAAGCTGGAATCGCTGGTTTGATAGAAAGTATTTACCAAAGTTTTAGCATTTTTATTACATACGCCAAGCTTTGGGAGAAGCAATTAAATGAAAAAACTTAGGCCGACGATTAGAAATACAATATTTAATTATTGGCCAATTTTTTTTATTTTTACTGTTTGGTTTTTGTTTGCAAGTCCATATTTCATAAAGGGATTGACTCCATTTCCTTCTTCTTATCAAGTTAATTTTTTTTCTCCATGGAGCTCTTATACCGAACTTGCAGGACCGGTTAAAAACAATGCAATGCCTGATGTAATAGGACAGATTTATCCGTGGAAACATTTTACGGTCGAGACATACAAAATCGGACAAATTCCATTGTGGAATCCATATAGTTTTGCCGGTACTCCTCATCTTGCGAATTACCAATCTGCGGTTTTTTCACCATTCAATTTGTTATTTTTTATCCTTCCATTTATTGACGCATGGAGCGTGCTAATCTTGTTGGGCCCCCTACTGGCTGGCCTTTTTATGTTTTTGTTTACCAGAAGTATTGGAGCTAGCAGGGAAGGAAGTTTGATTTCATCAATATCTTTTATGTTTTGCGGATTTATTACAACATGGCTTTCATATGGTACTTTATCCTACGCTATTTTATATTTACCTTTTTCACTTTTTGCTATTGAAAAATTTTATCAAACTACAAAAATTAGATATCTTATTTTATTGTCAATAACAATACCTTTATCATTTTTCAGTGGACATTTTCAAATAAGTTTATATTTCTTCACTACTGTTTTAGGATATACGATATTTAAATTTGCTGTTAAAAGAAATCTTTCAGTCTTTTTATTTTGCATTTCTGCAATTCTGATAGGATTATTATTTTCATTTCCTCAAATTTTACCATCTATAGAAGCGTATTTGTATTCGCTTCGAAGCAGTATATTTCAAAAGACAGAAGTTATTCCATGGGAATACTTACCTACTCTTATTGCTCCCGATTTTTTCGGAAATCCCGTAACTCGCAATGATTGGTTTGGACACTATGCAGAATGGAATGCATACATCGGACTAATCCCTTTCTTTTTAGCTTTGTATGCATTTACGTATATAAAAAAATCTCAAATATTTTTTTTGTTTTTCTGTGGTATTTTTTCTCTTTTTTTTGCTTTCGAAACACCGTTTCTGAACCTATTAGTAGATAGTCGTATTCCTGTTCTATCGACAAGTGCTCTAAGCAGAATAGTAGCAGTCTATTGCTTTTCCTTTGCAGCTCTTTCAGCAATTGGCTATGGTCTTTTTATAAATGACTTAAGAAGTAAAAAACTCAAGAACATACTTATTTTATTTTCTTTTTTTATTTTAGTAATTTTATCTCTATGGTTAGTAATTATATTTAAGCTTTTTATACCATTTGATAAGATTGTTATTGCTAGGCAAAATCTTATTTTTCCTTCATTAATTTTTATATTATTTTCTGCAGGAATATTATTTCTAACTTTTATAAGGAGTAAAAAAATCCAGAAAATATTTGTATTAGCAATTATTATCATAATTTCCATTGATCTATTACGATTCTCTGCTAAATGGCAGCCAGCCGATCCTAGAAAATTAGTTTTTACCGATGTTCATATATCAAATGAATTACGAAAAATCTCAGGATATAGTAGAGTTTTGTCTAATTTTGGAGGAGAAGCAAATATATTCTACGGTCTCCCTTCTCTTGAGGGGTATGATGCCGTTTATCTTAAAAGGTATGGAGAATTCATAGCATCAATCTCAGATGGAACTCTTAAAAATTCTGCAAGATCCGTTGTTAATTTTCCTAAGGATACAGTGAATACTTATAACTCCATGAATCTTCTTGGGGTAAAATACGTTGTTCACAAGATTTCTGACACAAATAAGCCTTGGACTTTTCCAATTTGGAAATATGAGAAAAGCTTAGATTTAAAGTACGATGACGGAAAATTTCAGATATTTGAAAATAAGCTTGCATTACCAAGGACATTTATTGTGGGATTATACAGTGTTATTCAGGATGATAAAGAAATTATTAATGCTATTTTTAATAAAAATTTTAATATTTCTAAAAAAATTGTTCTAGAGAAAGATCCGGTGGTAATGCAGCAGGCAACAATTTCTGCTAAAGCCGATATTTTGAATTATTCTCCAAATAAGGTTGTAATCAGTACGAAATCAGATAAAGATGCAATCCTATTTTTGTCTGATAGCTACCATTCGGGATGGAGGGGATATGTAGATGGAAATGAAGAGGAGGTACTAAGAGCAAATTATTCATTTAGAGCAATAGTTGTACCAAAAGGAGAGCATCTAGTTGAGTTTAAGTATGAGCCTGATAGCTTCAGGTATGGAATTTACGCTTCTACTGCTGGTTTCCTGAGTCTTTTAGTGATAATTCTCATGCTTAAGAAGAAAAAATATCTATTTTGAGAGCGCTTCCCAAAATTTAAGCTCGGCAAGCTTCATTTTTTTTGTCGCAAATCCGAAAAGGTATATGATCTCCAATATGCCTGCGGTATTAATTATTAGGAGGACGATAAACCAGTTTCTTTGATCAAATTTTGATGCCTTCCACAAAGCAAGTCCTTTCCATAATATTGACCACAAAAAAACAATGAAAACAAGAGCTGGAGGTACTTGAGGGATTGTATCAAAATAATTCATATCCTGAAGATAACATACAGTATTAAACTTTGCAAGCATTCCAAAAGCAGGTATAATAAAAGGGTGAAAATCGGCATTTATGACCCTTATCTTGATGATTTGGGCGGTGGTGAGAAGTATATGATGAAGATCGCTCAATGCTTTTCTCAGAATAATGAAGTTTTTGTTTTCTGGAATGAAGAGGAAGATTTCGATGATCTTAAAAAAAGATTTCTTATTGATCTTTCAAGAGTGAGCTTGAGGAATAATATTTTCTCAAAAAATTTTCCGATTTGGAAAAGACTTATCGAAAGCAAGAGATATGATGTGATAATTCTCCTGAGTGACGGAAGCGTACCTTTCCTTCTATCAAAAAAAACTTATATTCATATTCAGCAACCACTTCCTAGAATAGGGTTAGATCTTAAAGCAAAACTTAAGCTTTCTAGGATTTCAGGAATATTTTGTAATTCTTCTTACACAAAATCTTTTATTGATAAGTCATGGGGGATAAACACTTCTATTCTTTATCCGCCGGTTGAACTGAAACCCAAGAAAACAATAAAAGAAAACATAATTCTTCACGTTGGAAGATTTAGGGTAAAAAATGTAGGAACGGAGGATTATAAAAAACAAGGAGTAATGATCGACGCATTTAAGAAAATGATAAAGCAGGGTTTAAGAAATTGGAAGTTTGTTTTGGCGGTAAGCATCAGGGATGATGACAAAGAAGTTTTCGATCAAGTTAGGGAAAGTGCCAAAAATTTACCGATAGAATTTATTGTCAATAGAAATAATGATGAATTGTGGGATATTTACTCAAAAGCAAAAATTTACTGGCATGCTTCGGGATTTGGTGAAGATTTGAAAAAGCATCCTGAATACGCAGAACATTTTGGTATTTCAACTGTTGAGGCTATGGGGGCTGGGGCTGTGCCCGTGGTAATTGACGCTGGTGGACAAAAGGAGATTGTTGAAGAGGGTAAATGCGGTTTTCTTTGGAATTCAATAAATGAGTTAATAGAAAAGACAAGCAAATTGATGGAAAATGAAAAACTGCTTAAAAAGATGTCGGAAAATGCAAGAAGAAGATCAGCAAGATTTGCAGGAGATAGATTTTGTAAAGAGCTTGAAGAAATTATTAGTAAATGAAAAAATTTTTGTATCCCGGTTTAATTTTTGTAGTTATATTATTATTTTTTTGGCAAGTGTTCCTGAAAGGATTGTTACCGATTCCAGCAGATACAATCGTAGGTCTCTACTACCCTTTTCGAGATATTTATTCAAAAACAAATCCCAATGGAGTTCCATTCAAAAATTTCCTCATAACAGATCCGATTAGACAACAGTATCCTTGGAAAAAAATTGTAGTTGATTTAGAAAAAGATTGGGAAATGCCATTATGGAATCCATATAATTCTACAGGAACTCCACTTTTAGCAAATTCTCAATCTTCCCCATTTTACGCATTTAATTTCATTTTTTTTATACTTCCATTTAGAGTTGCATGGACGATTTTTATTTTCTTACAGCCTCTCCTTGCGGGTTTGTTTTTGTTTTTTTATCTCAAAAAGCTTAAGTTAAAAGACTCAGCCTCCTTTTTTGGTGCTATTTCATTTTCACTAAGCGGATTTGTCATTGCATGGCTTGAGTGGGGAACGATTATCCATACTGCATTGTGGCTCCCGTTAATACTTTTATCAATTGATAAGATAGTATTAAGCATCAGGCACCAAGTGTTAAATAAAAACAATAAAAAAACTCTGCTCTGGAGTTTAATTTACTTTTTTTCTCTAACTTCTTCTTTCTTCTCTGGCCATCTACAAACTTTTTTTTACGTGTTTATATTTTCTATTGCATATTTTTTTGTTCGGTGGATTCAGCATAAGAAAAACAAAAATATTTTACTTGCATACTTAATACTTAATACATTATTCTTAATACTTACTTCTGTTCAGTGGCTTCCGACTCTTAAGCTCATTGAGATTTCAGCAAGAAATATAGATGTAGTAGATTATTTAACTCCAGGCTGGTTCGTCCCATGGCAAAATATGATCCAATTTATTGCCCCTGATTTTTTTGGCAATCCTACAACTCTTAATTACTGGGGAATATGGAATTATGGCGAATTTATAGGGTATACAGGAATTGCGACATTGCTTATGGCTTTTTTTGCGCTTTTTTTCAGAAAAGATAAAAAGACTTTATTTTTTGGAGCAGCATTTTTTTTGTCATTGATTTTTGCTTTTCCGACATTTTTTGCGAAAATTCCTTTTGAAATTAAGATTCCTTTGATCTCTACAGCACAACCTACTAGGTTAATTTTCATTACGAGTTTTTGTCTAAGTATTTTAGGGGCTTTGGGGTTTGATCATTTTCTAAAAACGAAATTGAAAGCAAAAATCATTTACGCAATATCTTTCTTTTCATTGGTGTTTGTAGGATTATGGCTATTTGTAATGAAATTTTATGAAAATATAATATCTCTTGAAAACATCAATGTTGCTAAGCAAAATCTTATCCTTCCCACAATATTTTTCATAGCAGTTTCCCTTATTTTGATCTTCGAAATATTTGTAGATAGAACAACACTGAAGGGCAGCAAGATGCTGAAACTGACTACATATTTGATAATATTGATATTAGTATTTGATTTATTAAGATTTGGATGGAAATTTACACCGTTTACAAAATCTGAATATCTTTTTCCTTCGACAAAAATAACTTCTTTCTTGCAAAAACAGCAAGGACAATTTCGCGTAATGTCGGCAGACAAAAGAATTTTGCCTCCTAATTTTTCAATTATGTATAAAATACAAACTTTAGATGGATATGACCCGCTATATCTTAGAAGATATGGAGAGCTTATTGCAGCATTGGAGCGAGGTGAACCAAATATAAATCCTCCCTTTGGCTTCAATAGGATAATAAATCCCTTAAATTACTCATCGTCTCTTATAGATCTTATGAACGTAAAGTATATTTTATCAATAGATCCAATAACAGATTCTAAATTTAGCGAGATATTTAGAGACGGAAGTATAAAAATTTATGAAAATAAATCAGTAATAGATAGAGCCTTTTTTGTAGAAAAAACAATCACTTCTAAATCTAAGCAGGAAACAATAAATGAAATTTTTAATAAAGAATTAAATTTCAAGAAATCCGCTATTGTGGAAAATGTAATCAACGACGATTTATTTAATAAAAATTGGAGCTCAGGCGATATGAAATTTTTAAAATATTCTGAAAATAAAGTAACTTTACGAACTAAAAACATTGGAGACGGCTTTCTTGTTTTTACAGATGCATACTATCCAAATTGGCGCGCAAAAATTGACGGAAAACAAACAGAAATATATTTGACTAATTTCAATTATCGCGGGATAGTTGTTCCAAGTGGCGAGCATGAGATAGAGTTTTATATTACAATGTTTTAAATATGATAAGTATTGTTATACCGAATTTCAACGGTGCGGAACTTTTAAAAAAGAATTTGCCCAAAGTAAAAGAAGTTTTGATCGATGATAAAAATCTGAAGGTTGATATAATTATCGTTGATGACGGATCAACCGATAATTCTCTTGAGATAATTGAAAATCAGAGATATGAAAAGCCCGGCTTGGAGATTACAGTACTTAAGAATGAAAAAAACATGGGATTTAGTTCAGCGGTAAATAGAGGAGTAAAGAGGGCGCGTGGTGAAATTGTTATTCTGCTAAATACCGATGCGTATCCTGAGAAAAATTTTCTAAAATATCTTCTTCCGCATTTTAAAAATGAGAAAACTTTTGCGGTAGGATGCATGGATAAAAGTATTGAAGACGGAAAGACCGTCTTACGAGGAAGAGGGCTAGGAGAGTGGAAAAGAGGATTTCTAATGCACAGGCGAGGAGAAATAGACAAGACAAATACTCTTTGGGTTTCAGGAGGAAGCGGAGCGTTTAGCAAATCTATTTGGGAAAAGCTGGGAGGATTTAATGAGGCATACAACCCGTTTTACTGGGAAGACATAGATCTTTCATATAGAGCAAAAAAAGCGGGGTATAAAGTCTTATTTGAGCCCAAAAGTATTGTAATTCATGAACATGCTGAGGGAGCAGTTAGGGAACATTATTCAATGTCTGAAATAAAAAGAATTTCTTATAGAAATCAATTTGTTTTTGTTTGGATTAATATAACTGATTTGGGATTGCAAATATCCCATCTCGTTTGGTTACCTTACCATTTCTTAAAAGCATTGATAAGATGGGATATCCCGTTTTTCTTAGGTTTTTTTAATGCTTTGATTCTATTACCAATAATTATAAAATCTAGTTTTAAGTATCAGAAGTTGTTTGTAAAAAAAGATCAAGAAATATTAAGTAGTTATAAATGACCCTTTGATGCTTCGGTTAGACTCAGTATCGTACTGAGCTTGCCGAATGTACGACTTTGCTCAGGGTCATAGTCCTTCGACAGGCTCAGAATTCTGAGTTTATCGAAGAACGAGTTAATCGAATCTATGAAATTATCTATTCTGGTGCCTGTATACAATGAGGAGAAAACCCTTCAGGAGATTCTCGAAAAGGTTATAAAGCTTAAAATTAATGGAGTTGAAAAGGAAATAATTGTAATAAATGATGCATCTACTGATGCTACTTCGTCTATTGTAAAAAAAATCAAAGGAATTAAGGTTGTTGTTCATAAAAATAATCAGGGTAAAGGAGCTGCTGTGAGAACTGGCATAGAAAATTCTAGAGGCGAGTATATATTAATTCAGGATGCCGACCTTGAATACGATCCCAAGCAGATATTTAGTTTAGTAAAACCAATTTTGGAGAAAAAAGCCAATATAGTTTACGGAACAAGGCTGAAGAGAATGCCACATGTAAAAAGCGAAGAAAGAACGTTTCAATTTTTATTACATTATTTTGGAAATAGACTGTTAAGTTTTATCACAAGCATTCTTTATGGACAGTGGATAACAGATATGGAAACTTGCTACAAGTTGTTTCCCAGGAATGCTCTTAAAGGAATCAAGCTTAATGCGAGAGGATTTGACTTTGAACCCGAGATAACCGCCAAACTTCTTAAAAAGGGATATAAAATTTTGGAGATCCCAATTACAACTA
>JBBTYY010000018.1:0-9637 GCA_038061615.1 Patescibacteria group bacterium
AGCTAAATGTAGTTACTAAAATTTATATTTGCGTACTAAAAAGGTAAAGTCAGGACTAGAAGCTACTTTTAGGGTGTCATCACAAATTTCATTCATATTTATGTTAGAAGTAATCTTTCTAATTAATTTTGTGATTTCACTATTTTCTATTTTTGCAAATCTTTTTTCAAAATGTTTTGGTGAAACAATTGGCTTTTCTTCCTTGATTAGGTAAATTAGTTGTAAGTATCTAATTACTTTTTCTAAATACTTAAGAAACTGTAGTAAATCTCCTCTTGAACTAGATTTACTTAACAATTTTAGATCAACACTAGCTTTTTTATAATAATGATCAACAATTTTAGTTCTAATTTCTGGAGTTAACTTTATTTTTTCTTTTAATTTATCTATCCAATTATCTTTTTGATAATATATCTTTGCAGTATCAAGTGCTGAAATTGACATTAATATTTCTTCTAGGTCACTTGGTGGTTTTTCACTTGATAATGCCTCATACCATTTTGGTTCTTTATCCTTTGTTCCGTGTCCAATGTTAAAAAGAAATTTTTCATCTGAAAACATATCAAAACTTTGACCAATAGAAACAACATCCTTTATCTCATGGATATCAAATTCTAGTTTTGTAGCAATTTCCAAACGTTGTGTTGCTAATGGAATGGAGTCTTCCCAAATCACAGCAAAATCTCTATCTGAGAATTCATCATTTAAACCTTCTAAAAATGATCCTTGTTCCCAAATAGCTACAATGTTATCTTTATTTCCTCCAATTAACTTCAAGTATTCATCTATTGATTTTATATTTGTAAACATATCTACCTATTAATAAATTTAAATATTTCTTCTCTTACAAGTTGTTCTTTATCGTTAAATCCATGATCTGCTCCTTCAATTATAGAAAAATCTATTTTAATAGCTCTGCTTTTTTCCTTGAACCACTCTTGTAGTTCTGATATTGGTCTGTCTAAATACTCATCTTTTTCAGCGAACACGACCAGAATTGGCAATTTCACACTTTGAAAAGTCCTAGGATTTTTATTCTCTTGGGAATAACAAAAAATTTCCTCTTCACTATCTGATGTATACAAACTTAAAAATCTTTGAGCATCGTGTATGTATGGCCAATGGTCAAGAGGCATTAGCTCGTGAGGTTTGCCATTCTTTATTAATTTTTTAGCTATAGATTGAAGCATATTAGCTTTTGAATATTCGACTGATTTTATAAAATCAGCATAGTCGCTAAGAGGACACAATAGAACTACTCCTTTAAAATCTTTTTGATTCTTGACCTGACTAAGATAGTAAATAGATTTCTGACAACCAGTTGAATGTCCAATTAGGTAAATCTCTTTAGCTCCTTTTTGTTTTGCCAAATTAACGGCTCCTTGTATATCATCAACACAGTCTGTAAATACCTCATGAGCCTCTCCCATTAAAAAAGAAGTACTTCCCTTTTTCCTTCTTCTATCAATCTTTTTCACCTTAGACATTTTTGATGCACCTCTATTCGAGAAAGTTAATACAGAAGTATTTTCATCAACTAATTTAGTAAGAATATTTAAGCTAGAAAAAGCACTGCCACTTAAACCGTGAACGAAAACTATCACCCTTTTTGGATTATTTAAACCGAACCACAATCCATTAAGCTTAAATTTTTTTGGAGTGATTATATGTACAACTTCACAGTTCTTTCCCATAGTTTTGATCTAGCCTCAAACTGTAGTATACTACATAACTATTATGAACGAAAGCAAGCTCAAGTTAATATTTAGCGAATTAATAAAACAAATTGACCCTAATCCTGAAAGAATTGGGTTGAAAGAGACTCCGCGAAGAGTTGTTTCGGCATTCAAGGAACTCACCGAATATAACAGAAGCAAAGAAACTATTAACAAGTATCTTGTATTCTTTCCAACTAAAGGAAATGATCAATTAGTTACAATCTCAAACATTTTCTTTGCTAGTTTGTGCGAGCATCATCTCTTGCCTTACTATGGCTACATAAGTATTGGATATATTCCCGATAATAAAATACTTGGTTTATCGAAATTTAAAAGAATTGTAGATTTAATCACTAAACAATTATCTGTACAAGAAGATTTATGTCAACAAATTTACGATTTTTTTATTGAAAAATTGCAACCTAAAGCCTTAGTTGTCTATATAGAGGGAAAACATACATGTGCATTAATTCGAGGAGCCAAAGATGAACATTCAACTTTCTCCGTTATTAACAAGTCGAAATATTTCTCAAAAAATCCAGTGGAAATCAATTTGTTTTTTAAAATTATAGAAAAAAACAAAAAGTAACATGGAAAGACAAAGACTAAATGGTGAGGCTTCAAATCAACTCAACGCTCCATACGAGTTTAACGTGCAAGAGTTACAAAATTTAAGTACTTATTTACGAGAAAAAGTATTTGAAATCTGTGTACGATCTGGTAGTGGTCATATAGGAGGAAGTTCGTCTTCGGTAGAGTTAATAACATCATTATATTTTGGAGGAATCTTAAACTATGATCCAAAAGATCTTCGTCATCCAGATAGAGATAGAGTTTTAGTTAGAGGTCATCTAGGACCTCTAAGATATCCGATATTAGCTCTATTAGGAGAAGTGAACGAGGAAGAATTGGTCACATACCGAGAGTTTGGTTCGAGATTGCAGGGTCATGAAGAGCATCAACAATTACCAGGAGTTGACTTAACACCTAGTGGATCACTAGGAATGCTATTATCTTATGGTGTAGGATCAGCTGTAGCCTCAAAAGATAGTGGTAGAAATTATAAAACATATGTATTTTTAGGAGATGGGGAAGAGCAGGAAGGAAATGTTAGCGAAGCTGCACGGCACGCGGCACACCTAAAATTAGATAATTTGATTGTCATACTAGATAAAAATGGCAAACAATTGTCAGACCCTACCTCACAAACAGATAGTGCAGATGTCATTAAAACATGGTCGGGGTACGGGTGGAACACTTTAGAAATTAAAGATGGTCATAATATTAACGAAATCATAGATGCCTTAAACCAAGCAAAAGAGACTAAAGGACCAATATTCGTAGTAGCTAACACTATAAAGGGATATGGCCTTGAAGGAGCCAATGAACATTTCAGTGGTTATCATACAATAAGAACATGTCCACCAGAAATTGCTAAACAAGCAATCTCGCAACTAAAGCATCAAATACAAATAGACAGAGATATAAATGAAATGCTCCTAAGCAAAATTAAGACAAAAGAGTCTGATGAAATTACAGTAATAAGACCTGAAAATAATTTCAGTGAAATAAATCTAGACATACAACCAACACCAACTACCTCAAGAAATTTAAATGCAGCACAGGGTGAATATTTTGTTAGATTAGGGCAGGAATTGAAAAATAGATTTAAGGAATTACCTCCAATTTATTTTTTAACTGCCGATGTTGTCAGACAAGACGATGTTGAAAATGCAAAACTAAGAGATTTTGCAAGTTTTTTAAATGTAGGAATACGAGAACAACACATGATTGCGATGTCCCATGGACTAAGTCTATCTTTACCTGAAGCAAGAATTATAATAAGTAGTTTTGACGCTTTTAGCTACAGATCGATTGACCAGCTTAATTCACTGTCTCTAGGTGATGGAAGTGTGGTAATAATTGGAGATATTGCAGGCATAACAAATTCCAAAAATGGAGCAACACATCAAGCAGCAAGTCAGCCTGGCGCAATACTTGGTATTCCCAATGTAACACTATTAGAACCTGCAGATGTAAATGACCTATTTAATTGTTTAAATTGGTCAATTGGTAAAAGTAGAGGACCTATCTATATAAGAATACACAACTCAAAGACCGAAGATCTTTTATTTAGTTCGGATAGAGATTATGAAACAAACAAATTAAAATATTACAAAGTAAAACCTGCAAACGAAGTTAATCTAAGCATAGTTGCGAGCGGACTTGCAGTAGGGCATTCAGTACTTGCAGCAAAAATACTTGATGAATATGGAATAAACACTCAAGTTGTGAATGTTATCAACCAAAAATCATTAGATGCTAATTTTACTAGACTACTTCCTGCGGGTAAACCAGTACTCACTGTATATAATGGCGAACCTAGCATCCTTCAAAATAGTGTGGCAAGGGCAATTTTCGAGTTTGGAGAATCAAACTTCCCGTCACGAATAATTGGGCATGGATTTCAAATAGGTACATCAGGAAGCCTTGAAGACTTGATGAAACATTATCAACTGGATCCACAAGGAATAGCAAATATTGCTATTTCAAGACTATTTCAAAAATAATCATGGAGAGAATTAATTTTTTTGATGTATCAATTTCTGGACAAATGGGAAAACAGATTCCTGATAATACTGAATTAAGTGTACAGGAGCTTGCTGACAATGCCAAAATTTTATCTCAACACACTTTTCGTTCAGAAAACCTCATCCAGAATTTTAATAATCTTAATATAGATCCTCTGGCCAGAAACAAAACACAAAAATGGGAGATGGCGGTAGGAACTGTTATGTACGCAATATCAGGACAAATACCTGATAGGGTTGATATTCTTCGAGGAAGACAGATTATTGAAAGATTACCTAAAACAGTTAAGTCCGACGTAGATTTACATTTTGTGTTAGCATATCTTCCATATCTTCTCGTGGGATTCAATATTGATCATCATTCTACTCATGTTGATGAAGCTAATAAACTTGAAAACGCAGTGGCGTTTATTTCAAAAACTTACAATCATGCATCTGTAATTTCTTGGTCTTTTCTATGTGCTCATCGTGAACTAACTGTACGAAAACCAATGAGTTTAGTGGACGAAATTGCAAAGAATAAGATTTTAAAGACAGTTAATCTTCAATTAGGTATTCTCTCGAATGCTAAGATTGAAGAAGCTTTAGTTGTGTGGAAACAACAGCAGCCAACAGAAAAGGCAGGATCAAACATGTTTCCAGACATGTTTATTAATTATATGAATAACGCAACAATGCCTGATTTATTACTTTTACTTGATTCTCACTTTTCAGGAGTGCAACAGATATTAGACAGTAAAGAAACAGATAAAATTAAATTTTCTTTCGAAGGACAAGACGAATACACTAATCAATTAGAACAAGAATTAGTAAAGATGTTTGGGGAAAATTGGAGGATTTCTAGTAAGGTAAACTTCGCCTCAAAGGAGGCGCGGGAACTATTTCAATTAGCAATGAATAATACTTCGTCTGAAATATCTCGATTGAAGCCTTATTTTGAAGATTCAAACGAAACAAAATGGAAAAGTAAAATAAAGGAAATTACTCAAATTAATTTAGAAAGAGCAAAAACATTGGAAAGTAAAGGCAAAACATTATCCACAGGTCAATCCATAAGTAAAGTTACAGCAGATGCGATAAGTTGGTTTTACCAAAATCAAAGCATGAGTTTTGAAGCTAAATCACTTTACGAAACACTTTTTTATTTTTACTGGGGAAAGGTCGCTTCAACAAATAATCATGTCGCTGTCGGAATTGATAGAGATTATTCCTCTTTTCAAATTTATTCATGGGAAAAAGGATATAAGTCTAGTGATCAAAACGGCTTTCCGATTTTATACGCAAGAAGAACTGATGAGGAAAAGTCAGGAGGAAGATTAAAGGAAATATCTTATCGACAATTTTGGAGGAAATAGTTATTTGTTCAATTTTTCAAGCTCTGTTTTAAACTCGTCTAAATGTTCTTTATACCAACGAGTGATATTATAATCTTCTGCAATCATTTGTTCTTTAACTTCAACTTTAGCAACATGTAATCTTATTAGAGAGTGTATGTTGGTAATAAGAAAATAATAGTAAATGTTAACAATCTCGGACATTGAATTATGACCAAGTGCAGACTTTAAATATGGCGCCATTGATTTAAATACATCAACAATTTCAGATACTTTGAGGTTTATGTTTTTAGGGTCAGGTTTAAACTGCGTAAAAGTGATGGTTTTCATTAAATCTACTTCTAGAAAACCATAATCAGATTTCTCCCAGTCTACAATCCAAAATTTATTATTAGTATCTCTAATAATGTTTTGTTTGAGAAAATCTCCGTGAAGAATTTGACCTTGTGTTTGAAAACTTAATATCTTTTGTTTATTCTCATTAACCTCAGTTTTGAGAAACTCAAGATATTCTACATGCTCATTAGCTAAAGATAGTTCACTAATCTTGAGCGCCCTTTCTAGTTTTTGCAAATTATCCATAAAGAAAACGTATCTATCCCTGAACTGATAATCTCTGTTATTGCTAAGTTTCTTGAGTTCAATATTTGTAAATGTATATAATTGAAAAAATTCCTCATTATTATCTAGCCCATAGACTTCTGCTTCTGTACGTAAATCTACACCGTCTATAAATCTTGCGACAGTAAAAATATCACTATTAAATTCAGTCAAAAAATTTCCATCTTTATTTCTCAATAATTGAGGTATTGGAAGAGATGTATTGGTTAAATAATAAGTTGCTTTTTCTACATCATTTCTAGCTCGCTCTGTCTGGGAAGTATGATATCTTTTAACAAAGAAGCACCCCTCACTAGTTTCAACTACTGAAAAGAAGGATGAAGGATCCTTAAACTTAGAATAAATTGGTGTAAATGGTTTAATCCCTATCACTTCGCCAATTGAATATCTTTCTTTTATCATAATTTTAAATGTCTCTAGCCTTTCTCTCTGCATCCAAAAGTGCCGCTGTAATGTTAATTTTCTTTTTATCTAAGGCTAAAGCAAGATCACCTACACATACAAAATCGTTAATATCACAATTAATTAATTCTGGAATTCTTCCTTCAAAACCAATAAATACTCCCAGATAAGCACCCTGTGGAGCTTTAACTGAATATTCACCCTGTCTTGAAATAATTTGATGAACCATATTATTTTCCATAAGTTTAACAACTTCTATTTGCCAACAATTGGTAATAACTTGAATTAATCCTGTTTTGATATAAAGTTTTATTTCTTTTAGAAACTCTGGATTTGCATTTTCTGTGAACCTATCTTTAACAAGAATTGTAATAGGTGTATAAGGCAAGTGAGATGAATTTTCCTCTAAGTGTTTAGCAATCCTTATAGCCTTAAGAAGTGTTTTATCTCCGCTTCCAATTAAGATTAATTCAAAATTTGAAAAATCAATTGTTTTTAATTCTTCTGTTGAAATACTGGATATGTTGAATTTTTGATTGGAAAGATTTTCAATAGCTTCTATTTCCTTTAGCCTCACCCCAGTTGCTAAAATAACCCTTTTTGTTAAATAAGTCTCACCCGTAATGGTCAATAGTTGACAAACTTCACCAACTTTTGTAATTTTACTTATGCCTGTATAGAGAACCTTCCCTGTAAATTTTCCCTGAAAAAAATTTGAAACCTGAAGTCCATAATAATTGCCTTCTGTCAAAAAATCCCATTTGGTTATATCATCTACACCGTGATTCCTGACAAATCTTCCGTATGTAGAAACGTCGGAGCATAAAAATTCACCTTTTTCAAACAAAACGATATCTGCTTTTGGAAATCTATTTATTAACTCGTTATGAAATACAATTCCAGCTGGACCTCCACCAACAATAGCATATTCAGATTCTTTATCCATCTAAAAATAGCCTATTTTAATATTTTTGTTACTTATTATTTTCATAAAGTTAAAAAAATGAATTAATCAGCTAGGAAATTTATGAAATCCTCTGGATAAGGGTAGTCGTGATCATCTCGTGGCTTAGTTATTATTTTTATTTCAGGATTTATTTCATTCAAAAATATCTTTACTTCTTCATAAGCACCATGATTGTCATTTTTATTCTGAATGCAAATTAACCTGTCTTTTGGAAAGTTTATTAGGAATTTATATTTTAATTTATCAGTTTTATCAATATCATGAAGCGGAATGCCACAAATAAATAGTTTATTTATAATATTTGGATTCACTTTTAAAATATTCATTGTCATAAGTGTTCCAATAGATTTAGCTAATATGTTAACTTTTTCTCCTTGAATTTGATTCAATACCCTTGGTATTTCTTTTTCTATCCATTCATTCCAATTAGCAAAATCAGTATTACCAGTAGACCAATGCTCCCATTCAACAACTTCAACTTGAAACTTAGGCTCAAGGATAATTTTCATTTCATAAGCCCAATCCTTATTTTTTATAGAAAAACCTGGAAAAATTAACGTTTTCATGGGAATATTCTATCATGTTTTTTTCAGTTGTTATATTCCGCCCTATATTAGACAGGTTACAGACTTTCAACTGGAGTTATTGTTGGTTCTACTGTTGGAATTGTAGTAGGGGCAATAGTTGGAGTATCTGTAGGCTTTGGACTTGGAGAATTTGTAGGTATTGGTATTGGTGTTGTTGAAAGTACTTCCAGATCTTGTACATCTGAAATTATTAATAACTTCTGTTTTTGATTGTAGTTTCCTGTTGCTAGTATTCTTCTTCCAACAAGAGTTGTTAAATTAATGCCTTGTGGCACTTGAAGGGTTACAGCCTCATCTGATGAGATAAGTAAAAAGAATTTAGTTGGTTCTATTGTTGTCTTTTTTAATGTTCCTTTAATTGCAGTTTCTTTCCATTCTGATGGTATTGGAGTTGGACTAGTATTATTAACAACTTGGTTGTTAAGCTTTAACCAAGGAAAAGCAAAAGGAAATACAACTCCGCCAAGACCAAATGCTAGAGAGAATAGAGAAACAGCTATGGCAATTGCAGTTATTGGTTTAACTTTAATCTTTGCTTCTAATCCTTCATTGGCCATTATTCTTTTCCACCAGTATTTAATATATACAAGTGGGTTAGTAACTTTGACATTTAATAGATCAGGAGGATTTGAAGTACTTACATACTGTGTCCCATTTGTAGTTACAGATATTGGAGGAATGTTAACTGCTTCTACCTTTGGTACAAACTTCCCATTACTACCTCTAGTTTGTTTTTTAGCATTTTCACTTTTAATTTTGTCTAGTAACTCCTCAGGTGTTTGTGGTTCTTGATTATTAGGATTCATATTGCAGTATATAAATATTAATACTATCCATATCCAACTGCAACTGTTTTGTGTAATAATACAAATTATGAATAAAATATATCCTGATAAACTAAACGTAGGAGATGAAGTAAGAGTAATTGCTCCTGCAATGTCATATTCAATATTTTCCGAAGAACTTAAAGATATTGCAAACAAAAGATTTGAGGAATTAGGTCTTAAACTTACATTCAGTAAACATATTGATGAAAAGAACGATTTTACATCATCATCAATTGAATCAAGAATAGAAGATTTACATAATGCATTTAGTGACACGAATGTAAAAGCAATATTTACTGCAATTGGTGGTGCTAATTCAAATCAATTACTTAAATATATAGATTGGGAATTAATTAAAAATAATCCAAAGATATTTTGTGGCTTTTCAGACATAACAGCATTAAATAACTCTATTTTTACAAAAACAGGTCTTGTTACATACTCAGGACCTCATTACTCTACCTTTGGTCAAAAATTACATTTTGACGATACGTTAGACTATATTAAAAAATGCTTGATGAGTAATGATCAAATAGAAATTAAACCATCAGAATCTTGGAGTGATGACCAATGGTATAAAGATCAAGACA
>JBBTYY010000019.1:0-5238 GCA_038061615.1 Patescibacteria group bacterium
CGGATGCTTCTTCTAAATTTGATAAGATTGGGTTCCAGATTTGGGTATGGCTGCTCGCGACCCAATAACTAATTTGCGTAAATTGTAACGTACTGCTTCAATTCTTGATAATAGCTCTGATAATCTAGTATAATTTGTTTGAAAGTATCAATATCGGGCTCACAGACTAACTCGTACTGAGTTTAATCAAAGTAACTCGTAGTGAGTTTAATCGAACTACTCGTAGTGAGCGAAGTCGAACTATGAAAAGAAATAAAAATTCAAGACTTTCCAGAAGACTAGAGAGTCAATCCCGCAAAAACTTATTCCTAAGTGTACTAGGCATTATCGTAGTCTTGGTGCTTCTTGTAAAATTTGGTATTCCCCTTTTGGTAAACTTTAGTTTATTTTTATCCGGTCAAAACAAATCCGACGAGTCTTCAAAAAGTACCTCAACCGCGTATTTAAGTCCTCCGGTTTTAGATCAAAGCGCAAATGCCACAAATAGTGCCGAATTCATCATAACGGGGACAGCAGTAAAGGATGAAGAAATTGATCTATATATTAATGATTCGTTATCGGATAAAAAAGAAACCGGAGATAATGGTAATTTCTCATTTAAAGTAACTCTAGAAACCGGAGATAATAAAATAAAAGCAAAAGCAAGGAAAGACGATAAAGAAAGCGACTTCTCAAACGAACTCGAAATTTCATACAAAAATGAACCTCCCAGTTTGTCAGTTGACTCCCCAACTGACGGACAAAAATTTGAGAAAGACCAAAACACGGCCAAAGTATCGGGCAAAACTGATTCGGGAGTCAGAATTACTGTAAACGGGTTTTGGGCGGTTATTGGCGAAAATAATAACTTTTCCTACAATCTCCCTTTGCAGAATGGAGACAATATAATAAAGATTGAGGCTCTGGATCAGGCGGGAAATAAAGCGGAAAAAGAAATTAAAGTTACTTATTCTCCATAAAGTCCAACCAAAATCCAAATCCAAAACATTAAGAAAGAATAAAAAAGGCTATTAACAAATAAGCTGTCTACGAAAATAGCCACAACGGAAACAATCAGAAGCTTTGATCTAATATTTATTTTTAGAATCTTAAACCACATGTAAAGATAAGCAATAAAGCCCGTAATTCCAACCGTTGCCAGTAAAAAAAGAAAACTGTTGTCTGTTCCCGCATCTGCGTGGCTTTCCTCCCAATCACCAAAAGTGAATCCATGTCTATCCTTTGCATACCTATAAGCATTGAATCCAACACCAAAAAGCGGATCTTCTTTAAAAATCTCGATTGCCTGTTTTGCAGAGTCAAGTCTTGCCTGCGAAGACGCAATTCTGAAAAAATTAGTTCCTTCTGTTTTATACGCTTTGGGAAGAAGTACGGTTACTGATAAAAAGACAACAACAATTAAAATTGCAAATGTTTTTTTTGTATTTAGGAATAAAAAAACAAATGACCCGGTTATAAGCATTAAAAGCGCGCTCCTTGAGTATGTTAAAAAAATTGCAATCAAGGTAAAAAGTAAAATAAGACCAATGGAAAATGAAAAAAATCTTGCTTGTTTTTTTAACGAATCAATTAAAATATTTAAGACGAATAGAAAATACAGAACAAAAAAAGCGCCCGCAAAATTAGGATCAAGAAAAGTTGAAAATAGTCTATACAAATGCTCATCCCATCCTAAATAGTAAAGGTTTCGTAAATTGGGATAAAAAAGATATTGAATATAACCCAAGACAACAATAAAAATACCAATGAATATCAAAAGCTTAATTATTATTTTTTTAAAAGAATTATCAAACATAGGTATAATAAAAATAATAGAAGCGTATGCAACCCATCTAGTAAGATACAAAGAGGAAACGAACAATTCATTGATGTTCAAAAATCTCGCATTTAAAACAAGCGATAACAGAGCAGCTGCAAAAAAGATTAACATAGGAATGCCTCGTTTCTTGTCTATTTTTATTTTCTTTAGATTTATAACACCGAATAAAACCCAATAGACTGTAAGCGCAGCAATTCCTACATCAATTAATTTTATAGAAAGACCGGCAAAAGGAATTCTAATAACTTCCCCAAATGCAAATAAAAAAATAATTAGAATAAATAACGATTTCAATAAACCCACCGTGTGCCTCCCAAGCTATATAAATTGACATGAGTTTTTGAATTATAGTAGATTAAATTCCAATTTGAAAATCTTTTGGGAAGATCAGAATTTTGAGTCGCGATGTAATTGAACATATCACCTTTCTTAACCCAAGAAGAATCTATAAATGGGAAATTAACATAATAAAGATTGTGAAAACCATAGAGTAGAACTGTATCTTTTGAGTTTATATTTTTTTTAAAATATCCATCCGTATCAAAAAAATCACCAAAAGAGAAATTAAGATTTTTGGATAAGAACTCATCTCTTGATTCCCGTCCTAAGATTACCGGCAAAAACTTAGCATTCGCGACTCCTCTATAAATAATTGAGGAAAGTGAAATAGTGATAATTAAAAATAAAAACAGTCTTGAAAAATACTTTTTTTTCTCAAAAATTTTAATTACTTGAACGATTAAAATAGAAAAGGCAGGTAAATATGGAAGGATAAATCTTCCTCCTCCAACTCTTGGAGTGAAATACCAAATAACTATCGCAAGAAGTGAATATAGCAATATGAATTTGATTGATCCTTTAAATTTATTAAACGTTAAAAGGACTAGCGGAAGAAGTATTAAATATAATGGTGATAATGGGTCGGGAGAGTAAATTAAAAGTTTTAAAACATCTGATATGAATTTCATCGGATTTAAAATACTTATATTGTAATTTAAGCTGACTATATTGCTAAACATGGGGTAAAACGGGTTTCCGTTGTGGATAAAAGAGAATACGAACCAAGGAAGAGGAACCAAAAGAGAGAAAAATATATAAATCGATACGTTTTTGAATACTTTTGTAATTTTATTATGATTGGATATACCAAAATAAACAATTAAACATAAGAATATGAAAATAGAACCTAAGGCAAGAAGTTTGGTTGAAATAGCAAGCCCTAACATCACCGCAGATTCAATTAGCCATTTTTTATTTTTGTCTTCTAAAAAATTAATAAAGCCCCAAAGAGCCATTACTTCGAAAAATGTTCTTGCTAAATCTATATACGCTGTTATCGATTCCCACCCGACAACCAGATTCGAATAGAAAATCACAACTGCAAGAATCGAAAGTCTTACGTTAAAAAATTTTCTGGCCAAAAAATAAATAGCAAAAAGAGAGAAGATACCAAATAAGAAGTGAGCAAACTTTGCCAGAATCTCATTTCCAAAAAGAAGTGCTGAAGTGTATAGCATTTCTGTTAACTTTGGCATATCCGAGTAATAAAGAAGCGAACCCGGAATATGTAAAACGCTGTGATTTTGTATGTAGAGCTTGGGAAGTGTTAAATGATACCAAAGAGCGTCAAAACCCAGTTCCGGACCAAAAACTCCAATTAAATTTATCAGTGATTGAAGAATTAGAAGCGCTACAAGAAAAATAACAAGTTTATCTTTTAAAAAATTATCTACGTTAATTAAATTTTTTATCTTAAATTTTCGAATCAAAATGGCAAAAATGGATATGAAAACCAATGTAAGGGATAGAATATACTTTCCGTCGATCAAACCTAATATTCCTAAGGTAAAAATTAAATAAGAGTAAATTCCTATTAGAATGGCAAACGAAAACATATATATATCCTACATCAATCTATTTGCGGAAGCTATTTTAAGATAGCAACTTCAAATACCTTAAAAGATTCGTTTTTAAAAACTTCTTTTTGTTTAGTTATAAAACGGGAAATATCTGAATCAAAAACGTATCCGTAAGACGTGACTATATATTTAACTTTTTTTTGTTTTATTTCATTTAATATTATTTTGTCATCATACTGATGCCACAATCTTATTTCATAAATTAAATCTTTAGATGGATTACGCCTTTCAAGAATAAAATATATCATAGGGTAATATGGATATGAAAATATGTAGTCATTTTTAGAAGTACGTTTGTTAATAAAATCTGATAGTGAAATAAGATTCTCAGCAGTTGTTTTTTGAATTAAAATTCCCTTAGCTCTTGGCAGATTCAGGGGAGTATTCTGAAATCTATATGGCGGATTATAACGATAATATTCTCTAAATAATGTAAGATAAAATCCAGTAAGAATAGTAACTATAATAATTCCCGTGCTTAAAAAGCTTAAACGAGATTTATACAATGACACTAGCAACAAAACCAAAATTAGCCCAAAAAAAGGATAAATGTGTAAAAGATCGCTTTGCGGGTAAATCGATACGGCAAATTCCCCAACCACTATAAAAGACAGGGCAACAATTTTTATGTTTTTATTTCTTTTAAATAAAGATACAAACGCAACAAAAAATAAAAGTACAGGTAGGTAGTATGGTAAAAGCTTAAAAATTCCTAAAGGCTGGAAAATATACGTTAGGGGCGGATATGAAAAGGCAGTTTGTAAAGCAAAACGTCTACTATAACCAACAAACTGAATCAAAAATTGGAAATTATCTCTTAAAAAGAAAAAGTATATCCAAGCAAAAGTAAGCAAAAACCAAATCCCAAACATAATAATTAGATTTTTTGCTATTTGAGTGAGACTCGCTTTTTTCCCAAGAATTATTAATGGGACAGATAAAATAATCAGCGCTATGCCAAAATTTTGTTTAAGCGATAGTGATAAAACCAACAATAATCCCATAAGGATTAGAAAAATATATTGTTCGACATTATTCGAAGAAATCCAATAGACATATACAAGCATAAATACTGTAGTTGCTAAAACATTCATCCAGGCTATATTTGGAATGTTTATAAGGGGATAACCAAATGAAATTAAAGATAAAAAAGAAAGAAGAATTATTTTATAAGAATTTATTTTAAGCTTATTAAGAATTGCAAAAGTGACAAGAATAATCAAAAGGCAAGTAAACAAACTCAAAAATCTTCCCACTAAGATTGATGGTCCGAAGATTTTGTATAAAAAGGCTAGTAGGTAAAAATATGTAGGTGAGTATTGAAGCGCAAAATCCTTATATGGCTGTTCCCCTTGAAATATTCTTTCGGCTGCATGAACAAAATATCCTTCATCGAATAGTTCAATGCCTTTATTTACAAAGAATAAATAATACGCTAATGCTCCAAGCAATAGTACAATTTCCAGTACGACATATCTTTTAATCTTTGGCATGAATTAG
>JBBTYY010000019.1:5338-6717 GCA_038061615.1 Patescibacteria group bacterium
TCCTTTTTCAAAAAGTTCTTTGGCTCTAATATCTGTATAATAATTTATCTCTTTTAAAAATTCAGATATTGTTGGGTGAGGATAATGAAGTATTGAATTTTTAAACTCTCCAACCGACCCTTTTACTTTCCATTCCTCATGAACTTTTCCTTCCCATTCACCCTTATTTTCCCTAGCAAGTCTTAATAAAACGACATTTCCAGTTTCTCCATACTTCAACTCTTTTTCCCACATAAAATCTTTCCTTTTTATATAAAAACCATCGTATTGGTTAATTGGATTATTGGTTGATTGGATTATTTCCTTACGAAGTAAGGGCGTTACTCTCTCGTCCGCATCAACGAATAAAATCCAATCCCCGCTTGCTTTTTCCAAACCAAAATTTCTTTGTTTCGAAAAATCGCTGTTGAGATTTCTTATAAAAACTTTTGCACTAAATTTTTTGGAAATTTCCGCAGTTCGGTCTTCTGAGTTATCATCAACTACAATAATTTCATCACACCACGAAAGACTTTCCAGACAATCTACTATATTTTTTTCCTCATTTTTTGTTAGAACAACAGCACTAATCATTTACTTTTTATTATAATACCCTTTGATGTTTCGGATATATAGATTTTAAATTTCTCGTTGTTTTTTGAAGGCGAGTGTCCTTTCCGCCACAATAAATATTCATAATTCATGGTAAAACTTTCAAACTGACTCCCTTCCCCCTCTCCTATTAAATTATACCCTTTGTCTTTTGTCAGTGTTATTATTCTATCTGCTGCGTTTTCTCTATCTTTAAATGCCAGTTCTTTTACAAAAAAATCACCCCTAAGGAGAAAATTTAAGTTAAGAAATATAATTACAAACAGGGTTATTTTTCCCAATATATTGAGATGTTTTATGAGACTTGCAAAAAAAACAGAACTAATTGCAATAACAGAAGGAAAAAGAACCGGAATATATGCGTCGGAAGCAGTTTTGTTCAAATAAATTGAGAAAAGGGGAAATAAAAAAACAAGCAATAAAACAATGTAAGAGATTTTTTCTTTATTTCTTGAATAAATTTTGTATAAAAAATAGATAAAACTAATGCAGAGAATTAGAATAGCAACATTTTTATCCAGAGGAAAAGTTAAGGATTCGTATTTCGATACAAGGAAAGAGGTAATGGGACTTGGATTGAACAAAGAAGATGAAAATCCCGCAATAGATTTAAATATTTTATAAAAAATCCAGCCTCCAAAAACTAATGTTTGGGGAAATCCATTTTTAAAATCATAAATAATAACAGGAGCCATAGATAATATAAATCCAAGAATAGAGATTAACAAAACTTTCCGCTCAAATATTTTTACCGCCCAGGATTTTCTCCTGATAATTCCGTAGAACAG
>JBBTYY010000020.1:0-1504 GCA_038061615.1 Patescibacteria group bacterium
GATATGAGTGGAGTTTACTGCAGAGATTGCAATATGCGTTGCGTTAATCATTGCAGCAATAATGTGTGATGCGTTGATTACTGAGTTTCCAATGTGTGAAGCATTAACAAACAAACCCACAAAAGTTACACTAACAGGTAGTAAATTTTTCATTTTACGCACCAACTATATGCTTTAGTTAAGCATAATTCAGATTTTAACATATCAATTTCTTTTTGTTGTTCTTGATTTTGTTTCCATAATTCAAAAATCCAATTCATTCCGTAAGTTATTCTCTTAAATCCATATTCGTCTGTTTGAACAAATTCTGGATAAACTAATTCCACTTCGTCTGCTATAAACCCTTTCTGAGTTCCGCTTGGGAAATTGTAATAAACATTTTCTTGTATTATTTCTGTCTGGTTAGTTGTTTCTGTTTGATTCGTTGTCTCATTAAAAAACGTTATGTTTCTTGTTATGTTCTTTGTTCCTGCTAATACGCTTGTATTCTTGTATTCAAACTCTTTTGGAGAAAGTAATAACAACTTGCTGATATTGATGCTATAATTCTTTACTCCTATTTTACTTTTTATGTCAGACACACAACTACCACCTACTATTGTTCCATTTGCTATTTCAAAGCATCCAGAAGCATTAACATTCCCTACTACAGTTAAGGTATCAGCCGGTGCCGTCGTACCAATGCCGACGTTGCCACCGTTTGTTATGGTAAACTTTGGATCTCCAAAAGAAACTGCTGAGCCTGCTGAACCACTTGCGGCAGTATAAAAATTATATTGTCCACTTCCTAATGACAGCTGTGAAGCGACACCGGTTGTGAGATATCTTTGTACATCAGAAACATAATAGTTGTAGTTAATGCCAGGATTGTACTGCCCATCCACCCCAACATAACTACCGACCTGCAACTGTGTTAACGGACTCGTCGTACCAATGCCGACGTTGCCCGTAACATCATCAACAAATAATCTGTTAGTTCCTAAGGTAACATTACTCGTTGCATTGAAATTTCCAACCCAAGTTAAATTATATTTTTCCCGATATGTTGCATTCGTTACATTCCATTGTGCTTTTGTAAAATATCTTAAATCCATACTTGCATTCACATCCGAGTTCAAATCCCCCGCAAGAATTGTGTTGTCTAAGATATGAGTGGAGTTTACTGCAGAGATTGCAATATGCGTTGCGTTAATCATTGCGGCAGTAAGATGTGAGGCATTAATCACAGAGTTTCCAATGTGTGAAGCATTAACAAACAAACCGGGGAATGTTACATTGTCCATAGTTCGATATGTTTTGTTTGTTACATTGAACTTATCTATCATTAAGTAACTCGAGTTTGTCGTACTCAAGAATGGCGTCCACATATCTGTTAATGTTTGGTTGAGTGCGTAGGAAGCATTCGTAACATTCCATTGTGCTTTTGTAAAATAGTTTGTTATATTTGCTGTCCATTTAGGGTCTGTCTCTGCTCCAGAAGATATCACTCCGCTCAGGCATTTTC
>JBBTYY010000021.1:0-2272 GCA_038061615.1 Patescibacteria group bacterium
TAGTGTTCGGCTTCAAGTGCCGCCATGCAGCCAAAACCTGCGGCGGCTTGCCGCGCAACATCGACACCGCGTCAAACACGGCAGAGATTGTTGCAGCCGGAAAAATTAAGATGCTTGATTCCTCAACCATTGATCGGCTTCCAAAGCTGCCATGCAGCCAAAGCCGGCGGCGGTTACTGCCTGTTTATAGTGACTGTCATGAACATCTCCCGCGACGAAAACTCCTTCTATGTTTGTCTTTGTGTGATCGCGGACTTTAATGTAACTTTTTTCATCAAGCTCTATGCCTATAAAAACTTTTGTGTTTGGAATATGCCCTATTGCCACAAAGATTCCATCTATATCCATTCTTGAAATCTCATTGGTTTTATTATTTTTAATTTCAACTCCGGTAACCTTCTCCTCTCCTAAAATTTTTGTAACTTCAGTATTGAGTAAAAATTTTATTTTGGGATTTTTTTTGGCTTTATCCTGCATAATCTGAGATGCCCGAAAAGTTTCACTTCTGTGAACAACAGTTACAGAATCTGCAAAATTTGCAAGAACCAGAGCTTCTTCCATTGCAGAATCTCCTCCGCCTACAACAATTACTTTTTTGTTTTTGAAGAAAAATGCATCACAAGGTGCGCAGGAAGAAACGCCTTTTCCTATTCTTTCTTTTTCTCCCGGGATATCGAGCCATTTTGTGTCGGCACCCGTTGCAATTATTACTGCTTTTCCTTCAAACTCCTTTTCTCCCGCTTTTACTTTTAAAGGTTTCGTTAAGAAATCACCTTCTAAAAAATCCTCATCAATAAATTCAGTACCAAAGCGTTCTGCCTGTTTTCGCATGGCCGCCATAAGATCCGGTCCCTGAATGCCATCGGGAAATCCCGGATAGTTATCTACGATGGTTGTTAGCATTAACTGCCCGCCCCATTTTCCTCCTGCAATAAGTAAAGTTTTAAGATTGGCACGAGTTGTATAAATTGCGGCTGTTAAACCTGCAGGACCACTTCCTATTATGATGACATCGTAGATTTTGCTATCCATTTTAAAAAAGTGCGGGGAGCCCCGCCCTGGCGGGGCGGCCTCAGTGCATTCAACTCGCCAAAACTTCGTCTATTCCCTTTTTAAAGTTTTCTCTTGATTGAGCACCGATCATTGTTTTAACAGGTTCTCCGTTTTTAAAAATTAGAATGCTTGGAATACTCATTATTCCAAACCGTGATGCGGTATTTGGATTTTCATCTACATTTAATTTCCCAACCTTTAATTTTCCTTCGTATTCTTTTGCCAGTTCCTCAATTACTGGAGAAACTATTCGGCAAGGAGCGCACCATGGGGCCCAAAAATCAACCAAAGCCGGAGTATTGCTTTTTATAACTTCGTCCGCAAAATTCTGATCTGTAAAAGTTTTATCTGCCATACCTGTCGCGTTTGACGCGATTCACCTCCCTTGTTAAAATAACAGAATACCTTTCTATCTGTCAATTATTTATTTTGCAAATTCCAAACTCATGCAATTTTTTTAGCAAAAATAATAAAGAAAAAATAAGAAATCCGATAGATATCAGATATAAAATGTGATTTCCAAAAGGTAAAAAAACAAAAACACTTCCAAGTCCTAAGACAGAAAGAAGAGAAAAGCCACAGCTTGCGCACCCTGTTGAAACAATTCCCAAAAGACCTCCTCCTCCAACTAGGAATCTGAATCTTCCATTCATTTTTATATATTTCAAAGCCGCAATGATCAATGAGATATTTATTCCGGTAAGGATGGCAGTTATTAAAAGGAGTATAAAATCGGGCGTAGATAACGCAGTTTGAGCACCTTGAAAGAGATTAAATAAAAGATTTACTTTATAAAAGACAGGAAAATCTCCGAAAACAGTACCAAAAACTAATCGATAGTTTATGCTGTAAACTCCTAATGCGATATATAATATTGTTACTAACAATATTACAAGTAAATACTTTGTTTTTACTACTTCCTCTTTAAAAGTTGTGAAAAAAGTTAATAAGTTCATTTTATATTTTTTCTCTTCTTAGAAGAGAAACATCCCTCTTTTTACTAAACCGAAATTAAATCTTTCTCTACTCTTTTTAAAAGAACAGCATTTACTGCAACAATAATTGAAGATATACTCATTAAAAGAGCCGCTATTTCCGGTCTTAAAGAAATTTTAAACGCCGGATATAAAACACCCGCCGCAATAGGAATTGCCAAAAGATTATAAATAGAAGCCCAGAAAAGATTTTCTTTCATTTTTCGAACAGTCGCCTTGGAAAG
>JBBTYY010000021.1:2372-9319 GCA_038061615.1 Patescibacteria group bacterium
GCCTGTTTGGCATTTTCTTTTATTTGGTCTTCTGCTCCTATAACTCCTGCAACTTTTCCATCGATAGCAAGAATCATAATTGTTTTTCCTTCATCTAAAAGTCTTCCTGCTTCTTTTTGCACGCTTTCAAGACTTATTTTTCTGTCGTTCATAAGTTTTGCCGTTCCAACCAAAACCTTTCTCCCGGAAATCTTTGCCTCGACTCCGTGTCCTGCAATATTTTTAAAATTTTCTACTTTTGTTGAAAGCTTAATTTTTCTTTTTACCAGTTCCTCCAATACTGCTTTGCTCAATGGGTGGCTTGATTTTGCTTCGGCAGCTCCTGCAAAAGCCAAGATTTCGTTCTCTTTAAATCCATTTACCGAAACAATATCTGTAACCTTGGGTTTTCCTTGAGTAAGAGTCCCTGTTTTATCCAAAACTATTGCCTGTATTTTTGAAACGCCTTCGAGAGTAGGAGCATCTTTAATAAGAATGTTGTGTTTTGCGCCAAGTCCTGTTCCAACGGCAACAGCTGTTGGTGTTGCAAGTCCCAAAGCGTCAGGACAGGCAATAACAACAGTTGATATGGCAAAAGTAAGGGCAAATAAAATAGGCTGACCCAAAAGGAAAAACCAGACAGAAAAAGTAAGAAGACCTCCTCCGACAGCAACAATAACAAGGTACTTTGCAAACCTGTCTGCAATTCTTTGCCCGGGAGCTTTTGAATTTTGCGCAGTTTCAACAAGTTTTACGATCTGGGCCAAAGCAGTATCTTGCCCGACTCTTGTTGCTTTAAATTTAACCGAGCCGGACTGGTTTATAGATCCCCCAATAACCTTATCTCCTGTTTTCTTTGTAACAGGTAAAGATTCACCCGTTACTAAAGACTCGTCTATTGCTGTCTCCCCCTCTGTTACTTCTCCGTCAACCGGAACTTTGTCGCCGGGTTTTAAAATTAGAATGTCGCCGACTTTAACTTCCGAAGTTGGGACCACCTGTTCTTTGCCGTTTCTAAAAAGCCTTGCCTGCGGAGGAACCAAATTAAAAAGAGCCTGCAAAGCATCCGTTGTACCGCGTCTGGATTTCATTTCCATCCAATGTCCGAATAAAACAAAAGTTATAAGAAGAGCCGCGGCTTCGTAATAGGAATCACTGCCTCCCAAAATTGTAAGAAAAACACTAAAGACATAAGCAGCTGTAATGCCAACGGCGATTAAAACTGCCATATTTAAAGTTTTTTGCTGAAGAGCTTTAAAAGTGGAATATAAAAATATCCAGCCGGAATAGAAAAAAACAGGCGTTGTGAGTATAAAAAGTATCCAGGCAGCAGGAATAGGCTGCGGTAGGCTTAAGCCTAAAATTTTTTCCCCTAGAGGCGAATAAGCAATAATCGGAATTGAAAGAAATAGCGCAAAAAAGAACTTTTGTCTGATGTCTTCTTCCATAAGTTTTGCCATTTCCCGCCCGGCAAGACCTGTATGCTCCATACCCATAGCCATTGTCATACTCATCCTGAATTTTTCCCACCACGACATATTAGAAACCGGTTTCATCTCATGCTCCATATGCTTGCCATGATCCATATTTTCATGTTTTTCATGACTCGGCTTCTTTTCAACGGGAATAAGCTTCATGCCACATTTTCTGCACGAACCCAGTTTGTCGGAAACAATTTCCGGATGCATTGGGCAATTGTAAATTTTGTTATTCATAATAATAAATCAATAGACACAAACAATGTTCTTAAGCAGATTAATAAAATATTAACTATTTTTTGGCTAGGCGATTGTAAACCTCAACAAGCGTGTAAGATACAATCCAAGCTACAACTCCCAACGAAACAAATCCTACCAATGCACTGCCAAAATTTGCAGAACTACTCGTTCTAACCGCATCAAGATTTATCATGTGCATCCAAGAATTTGCTACGCTAAAAGCAAGATCAGGTGCAACAACCGTTACTACCCAGCAAATAAATGATGTAGCTACCACAACGATTGCCGCAGCATTTGCAAAAGCTTTTGAATTTAACATATTATTCACCTCCCTTTTCTAAATTCTTTTTGAAATAAAATATATTAAATAAAGTATAAAACCGATAAATAGAATGTTCAACAAAAGGTTGTTTCCTGCATATTGATTAACTATCCCTCCCGCGTTTTGAATTATCTTTGCAAACTCTTCACTTTTTGCCATAGATAATTGTCCTTTTAAAGTTAAAACCAAGGTCAGAATTCCTGCCGTGAAGAAAATTAAAAATGCTATTAAATTATTAAAAGTAACAACAAATTCTCTGCCCATTATTTTTAAACTTCCAATCTTTCTTTTTATAAGCTGCAATTTATTAATTTTATCCGAAAGGAAAATAGAAATTATTAAAAGCGGGACTACCATTCCTAAAACATAAACCATTCCTATTAAAAGCGAGCCGAAAAATGTCGGGGATAAAAACGCCATAGTAAGTATTCCTATTAATACGGGAGCGCAGCAGGCGCTGGTGATGCCTGAAAATACGCCTAAGGTAAAAATTGAAACTACATCCGTCTTTTGTTGATTTTGAGAAGGCACATGAATCATAAAAGGAGACTTTATTCCCAGTAGCGAAATCGCAGCCACAAAAAGCATTAGTAATCCCCCAAAAATATAAATTGTGTCGTGGTATCTAAAAAGAAACTGGGAGATTATTGCAACTCCCAAAACCGCAGGCATCAAAACTACAAATATGCCTGCTCCAAAAACCAAGGTCATAAAAAGAACTTTTTCTTTTTCTTTAAAAACACTTCCTAAATATGCCGGGAGCAAAAAAGTAATGCAACAGGGAGCAAAAAGAGCAACCATGCCTGCAACAAATGATGCAACTAATGATATTTGAAATATGCTTTCCATAATAATTATGAACTTTTGTTTTTATTTTTAACTACAGTTGCCGTAATTGAAGCTTCAACTCTTGAAAAATTAGTGCTTGTTGTATCAATATAAATTGTTCTTATAACTTCCCCTAAATCAGTGTCGTCTTTATGGACAGCGGGATTAAAGCTTACCAAAATTTCAGTTTCCTCATAGGGTTTAAGATTTTTCTTGACCGCAGTCGCAGATGTACAAGAACAGGAAGTTGAAATTTTTGTAATAGCTATTTCTTCTTTTGTGTTATTTGTTAATTTAAAGGTTGTTTTTGTTATATTTCCATAAATTACCGTACCCAGATCCTTTGTAACCGGTGTTATATAAACTCCGTAGCGGGATTCGTAATACGCATTTAATCCTCCGGTAAGGTTATAAACCCGCGTGTATCCTGCTTTTAAAAGAGTGTTGGAAGCCTCGATACTCATTCTTCCGGATTTACAATAAACTATAATTTCGGCATTTTTGTCTTTTGGAAACTTATTAAGATTTTCTTTTATTTTATTGTAAGGAATAACCAAATCCGTTCCTTCAAGGTGCTTTTGCAAAGGCGTGTGTACGTCAACCAAGAAAGTATTGCGGGTTGCCAAAATCTTATCTAATTCTTGCGGAGAAATGTTTTTAAAAGAAGCTGTTTTTGCGCTTTTTTGAGCGGAATTCTTAAAATTTAAAAAAACCCCAAACCCAACCAAAAGCAATACTAAAACTATTATAAGTGGAGTCAGATTTTTCATTATGCCCCACAGCTTCCCCCACCTTGAAGCGCGGGCCACTTAATATCGCCAAGCTTTTCCCTTATTGTCTGATATCCCATGGCGCTTGAAAAAGTTTTTGATAAAAGCTCTTTAGGGGATTTTTTTGAATAATCCTGCTCTGCTTTATCAAAATGAAAAGCAATATCTAGATATGTTTGAGGAAACCAGTAGACATTAAAAGCAAGCGCTGTTTTATAAATTTCTTCTTTTGAGAAATTTTGCGAAACCATAAGCTCGATAAGCCCAAGCATTGCCATACCGTGATTGCAATCTGGGAATGCAGTTGAATTTCCGCAGCAAGGTCTGTAAATATTGCCTGCTATTTCTTCTACAATTTTTTGTTGTTTTTCTGAAAGCGTTATATATTGATATTTTGAATAAATATCCATCGGCTGTTTTGCGCCTATCGTCCATCCTCCTGTTGAAGCAAAATTAGCTGCGCTTCCTCCTTTTACCATTTCTCCTTTTTCCAAAATTTCATTTTTATTGGCAAGTCCCAAGCCCCATAATATATCAACCCAAAATTGTGAGTTCGACTGGGTCAGCTCGATTTTATTCTGGCCGTTGGAAAAATATTTATCTAAATCTTTGGGTAATTCATCTTTACCTGTTACAGCCTTAGCAAGTTTTGTTTTATCTATAACTCCGTCTTCTATCATTTTCTTTCCCAAATCCCCCCACTTAATCTTAAAAACATATTTTTCCTTAATTACTTTGTCCTGAAGTTTTTGAAGAGTGACTTCCTGTTGTTTTTGACTATAAATCTGCTGATTTTTAATATCCTGTTTACGTTTTAAATCCAACACTTTGGTCGCCAGCATTCCTGAAAGAAAAACAGCAATCACAAGAAGAACAACTAAAACAAAATTAGGGCTGAAAATTTTTATTTTATAGTGTTTAAATCTTTTTCTTAACCTATTCACCTAACTACTTCTCCTTCAAAAGAAACTTCAACGTAAGGGTTGTCAGGATCGTTTGTTTCAAAACTTACAGCTCTTGTAACAGGGCCTGTCCCCTGAGGCCCATGATATGTAGGATCGAAATCCGCAATTATTTCTGCTGTTTGCCCCGGTTTTACAATGCCTTTCCAGGAAGAAGAAGCAGACATCCCTTTCATTCCAAACCCCTCGCTTTTATTGTCTCCTTGTTTTAGGTAAGCTTTGGTGCACATGCATGAAGTAGCAATATTAGCAATTTCCAAATCCTTAGTTCCTGCGTTTGTGATAGGAAATACGTGAATTAAATTCCCGCCGCCATACGGAATATTTCCGACTTTTTTTGAGGAATGGTCAACGGAAATTTTTGCTCCGGCAGTTTTGGAAACTGTCGCTTTTGTGGTAGTTGTAGATGAAAAACCCGAAACAAAAATAGCCAGTCCAATTATTCCCAAAGTTAAAATTATTATAAAAATAACAAACTTTTTGTCCATATCTTAGTTTTTCTTTTTAAAAACGCCCATTATCTCCTGGATGGCCTCTTCTTGGTCTCCGCTTTTTATTGAATCGGCAACGCAGGTTCGAAGGTGATTTTCCAATACCGCTCCATCTGTTTCCTTTAAAGCCGCCTGAACAGCTTGAGACTGATGTAAAACATCAATGCAGTATTTGTCTTCCTCTATCATTTTTATGACTTTTTCAAGATGACCTTTTGAAATTTTTAGGCGATGAAGAATTCTTTCTTGTGTATTTTTTGGTCTATACATATTTATCTCGAGTGAAATCAAGGGATATCCCCCTATGGGGGATATCGTAACATTCCGGACTAGAAGTTGTCAAGAGCTAGTTTTTCTCTTCTTTGGGCTTAAAAATTTTCCCCGGCTGCCATGGAGTTCCTAAAAACGGGAGGAGATACCTATCAACCCCCCACCAACCCGCGACTCTCCATGCAAGTATTAGGAAAAGCTCAAAAAGAAAAAGTATTGGATTTACGCTCACGGTTCCTGCCAGAAGAAAATTCATATTCATGAATCCGCCAAAAAATGCAGATATTCCTGTAAAAATACCTAAAATTAAAGCTATTCCTACCAATAACTCTCCGTAGGCAACCAAAAAAGAAAATACTGAAATATTTGGTAAAACAAAACCGTTAAGAAATCCTGCATACCATTCCTGAACTGCAGGATGAGCACCTGAAGCTTTATTTATTGCTCCCAAAATAAATCCATTAAGAGCAACGCCTGCTTGCGGTCCGACCCATAAAGGATTCTGAACCTTTTCAATTCCAGCCTGAAGCCAAATCCAGCCAACGTAAAGCCTTACAGCCAGCCAGAGGAAGGCAAATCTAGTATCTGCAAAAAGAACGCGAGATAATCTCGGTTCAGGAATCTGAGTTACCATTTGTTTGTTGTCGTCCAATTTGTTCACCTCCTTTATTGTTAATTCTATCTATCTAAAAAGATCTCTTAAATTTTTGGGAAATCCTTTGACTAGCAAAAGTGCAAGCGGCGCACCGATGTTTGCAAATCGCTCGACAAAATCCCAAATTGATTCTCCTACAATCGGACGGAGTATGGCAGTCCAAAAACCCCAAAATGTTGCCCAAAGCAGAACGATTTTAATTGGTCTTAAAAGTACAAAAAGAGCAACAATCAAATCCGATATCCCAATTAGAAGAAGGATCTGAGTTGCCAGACCAGTATCTGCTGTTGTTAATTGACTTATCCAACCCACCCATTGTTTTTTACCTTGCAAGGCAAGCATGCCATGTCCAATAAATTCTCCCGCAACCGATATTCGCAAAACCCACTCTAGTCTTTTATTCATTTACTCACCCCCCCCTTAATATTATTTTTTATTAATTTGTTTCCAAAGCCAAAACCCCAAAAGAATAAGATCAATAAGAATGACTAGCCAAAATATTATTCCCAATGCACCAAACCAAGCCATTCCTCCGCTTCCCCAGTTCATCATATTCCCATAGCCAAATCCCATCATAGTATTTCACCCCCAATTACATCCTAGATTAAATTTAAAATAATATCAATAATAATATTGCTTACATTAATCCTGCTCTTTTTTGAATCTTTTTTGCCAGTCCTATATGCCTTTTTACAACGCTTACTCCCTGTTTATAGGTGCCGCCATGCGTCTCTGAAGTTTTTCCGGCTCTTCTTTTTACCCTTCTTTCTTGGTTACTATTAGTTAATGGCAATCCTAATTCAATTTTTGCCGGTGCAATAACATCTTCGGTAAGTGCCACTTCTTCTCTTACGGCTTCTCCCCAGCCTTTACCCAAGAATATTCTTTTTCTTTTATTATCTGCTGAATGAATCTTAAGCCAGGATAAAATTAAAGTTTCCCTTATTTCAGA
>JBBTYY010000021.1:9419-41322 GCA_038061615.1 Patescibacteria group bacterium
GTCGATAAATTTTTTAAGTTCGATGCTTACTGTCTCTCTTGCCACTCCAACAAGATTCGCAATATCTTTATGAGTAAAGGGAATTGGTATTTTGATTTCTTTATGATCGCTTCTTACTCCGAAATATCTTGCGCATATTAAAAGTATTGATGCCAGCCTTGAATTTGCGTTTCCAAAAGTTAAATATTCCATTCTTCGCAAGGCAATTTGAAATCTTTCGATAATATGAAGATTCACCTCATCAAAAACATCTGGGTTTTCTCTTATAAAAGAAGCAAAATTTTCTCTTGGGGCTCTAATCATTTCTACTTCACTTAAAGTCTCGAAATAGTAAATACTTGGTTTTGCCGTAAATGTAAATACAACTGGAAAAAATTCTCCGGGCTTATAAATAACAAGCGTTAATTCTTTACCCGCAGAAGAAAGTGAATAAAGCCTTGCATATCCTTTTTTTAGAAAAAATATTCCCTGCGGAATATCGCCTGCCCTTAAGAAGGTCTCTCCCTTTTTATAGTAACGTAGTTTATATTGAGAGAAAAATTGATCTAGTTTCTGTTGTGGAGTCAATTAAGCACCGCTCCTTAACAAGAGGAGTATATCACAAAGCAAAATTGTTAACAATCTAACAATTTTATGGTAATTTAAATCACTGAAATTTAAATAAATCTGTGGTACTTTCGCTTCGGTGAACGCTATATGTGATAGACAATAATTAAATCGGCAAGGGGGGGATTTATGTTTAATGATTATCAGATTATAAAGAAAATTGGAGATAGTCCTGCCCTTCATAAAGAAGAGAAAATACTTCTTAGAAAAAGACAACATTGGTTTATCATTGTAATGCCGGTGTTTTTTTCGATTATAATTGCAATTGCTGTTAGTTCATTCCTCTACTACTTGTTTATATTAAAAATTTCGCAGATTGGTCTATTTATATCGTCCGTGCTTGTAGTAATTTTAATTGCATTAAGTGCTATTGCAAAAATAGTAGTTGACTGGCATTGCCACTTTTATATCTTAACAACAAATAGAATACTTGAAGTTTGTTATAAACCTTTATTTTCAAATTATATTAATAACGTAATATTAAACCAGGTAAAATCAACCGAAATCGATATCGAAAAGACTGGGATAATAAATCAGCTGTTGGACATAGGAAATGTAATTATCACTTTTGATAGGCCTACACACCAGGAAGAATTTAGATTGATTAACATAGAAGATCCAAGAGAGACAGGTTTTTTGATGTCTGATGCTTTAGATATAGAAAAACCGGATATGATGGACACGCCGATATGGTATAAATCAAAAAATGAAAACCATCGCTTTAGAATAACGGAGGAGATATTTCCAGGACATTCTTTTGGGGTGGCATAAATGAATTTTTTATATATTATTTTTTACATTGCTATGTTAATCGTTTCGGCTGCTTTGGGAATTTATAATTTATTATTCGCTGTTTACTCAAAAAAAGCTAAGAATGAGCTTATAATAGCTTTACCGAATTCTTTGGAGAAATTGTTAATTGTGAACGTCTTTATCTCTTTCGTTTTTGTAACTATTATTCTATTTTTTATTTTGAAATTAATTTTATAAAGGAGGTGAAAAGTGAAAGACATTTATTTAGAACCATTTCTAAGTTCCTGGCCGACTCCCCTGTCTCTTAAAGATATCGGAGAATGTTTTAAAACCAAAAAAGGTTTGAAGCAGAGAAGAAAAACAGCAAATATTTCTTATCCTAAAACCATAGGAAGCATGGGGATATTTAATTTATTCAGGCTTGGATCTAATGCTTGACAAGAGCTTGCCGACTCTTATAGAATAGTTTAATGCCTAGAGTTGTAAAAAAGTTAACCTCCGAAACTGAAGAGCCAATAAAAACCCAAAAAAAAATACCAATAGAATTCAATCTACAGAAATTTTTTCAAGATTCAAAATCCTACACTCCGATTCTAATAGTGCTTCTTTTGGTTGCTTCGTTTTTATTGGGCGCTCTAACAACTAAATTAGCTGCAAACCAAAATTCCAGAGGTAATCCTCAGACTGCAACCCAACCAAATTCTCCCCAAACAGCGCCAAATGTACCAAATCAACCGGCGCCCGGTGCAAAAGTAAATGTAGATGCAGGGCACTTGCCTGTTTTGGGAAATAAAAACGCAAAAGTTACAATAATCGAATTTGCGGATTTTCAATGTCCTTTTTGTGAAAGATTCTTCAAAGACGCAGAGTCAAATATAATAAAAGACTATGTTAACAGTGGAAAAGTCAAATTTGCATTTCGCCACTACGCTTTTCTAGGCCAAGAGTCTAATTTTGCCGCAGAAGCAAGTGAATGCGCAAACGAACAGGGAAAGTTCTGGGAATTCCATGATTATCTTTTCAAAAACCAACAGGGGGAAAATCAAGGAGCATTTACAAAAGACAAGCTAAAAGGTTTTGCAGCAACGCTAGGGCTTAACTCATTGCAGTTTAACGCATGTCTTGACGGAGGAAAATATACAAAAGCAGTAACAGACGATCTGGCGGCCGGACAAAAAGCAGGAGTTTCAGGAACACCAACAACTTTTGTAAATGGTCAGACAGTCGTTGGAGCCCAGCCTTTTAGTGCCTTCAAAACTTTAATCGACCAGGAGCTTTCCAAAGCCAAATAACCTCTATAAAATCCTATGCTCAGTTTAGTAAATCTTACTATCCTGTTTATGGACTTAGTCAAAAAGACTAACAAAAACCCAGATAACAATCACTCCTAAAAAAAGAAGAGCTGTTTCAATTACGGCAAAGCCTTTTCTGTTTTCATGATGAATTTCAGGAATCAAATCAGATGCTGCGATGTATATAAAAAATCCCGCGGTAATTGAAAGGAGTATAGGCAAAAATGCCTGGATCCGCTCTCCCAGAAAGTAAGCTATAAAAGCGCCTATTATTGCCATTAAGGCACTTATTAAATTAAGAGCCAGAACTCTTTTTTTCTTAATTCCTTTATGAAGAAGGATGCCGAAATCCCCTATTTCCTGGGGAATCTCATGAGCCGCAACAGCCAAAGTAGTAACTATACCAAGAGGAACACTTACCAAAAACGTTACGGCGATTACAACTCCGTCTATAAAATTATGCACCGAATCTCCAATTATTATAAGTGAAACCGTAGGCTTTACCTTCTCATCCGGATATTCATGCTGATGATGATGGAACCAATGAATGAAGCGCTCAAGGAGAAAAAATCCTAAGATACCTAATAGCACATATGCAAAAACGTTGATTTTCGATCCGCCTTCTTCTGCTAAATGTACTGCTTCAGGGAAAAGATCAAAAAATACAGTCCCTAGCAATGTTCCTGCCGCAAAAGCAGACAGAAAATGAGAAAATTTAATAACTAGTTTTTCTTTAAAAAGAAGAATTACTCCTCCTATTAAAGAAAATACACTTCCTATAAGTGTAAAAATTATAATGTAAGCTAAGATTGGCAATTCTTGCATATTCCAAAAAATTCTAAAGCGTGATTTTTTACCAAAAAACTTCTTTTTTTCTTAATTTCTTCTTCAAACTTTTTTATAAAGCTATCTGCTATGTCTCCTACTCTCCTGCAGTTTGTGCAAATTAAATGATGATGATCCATTTTTTTAATTTCGTATCTGAATTTTCCTTCCTGAAACTCAAGTCTATCTACAATGCCATTTTTAAATAAAAAATCAAGAGTTCTGTAGACAGTTACTTTATTTGTATTTAATTTCCTAGATCTTAAAAAAGCAATAATCTGCTCAACGTCTACGGGGGACTCGACTGTCGATAAAAATTCTCTTATAGCAGACCTTGCAGGAGTATTTATAATTTTAATTAAACCCATTCCTAGGATTATATGCAACTTAGTTGCATTTGTCAACTGGTAAACTCTTTATAATGACTACTGTAGTATTTCAAAATCTTTGTATTCTTGATTATCGCCTGGCCACTCAACATCTACTGATTTTACTTCTGATAAAAATGGTCCCTTCCAGCATTCTTCTATTGCTTTTTTTATCTCATCTCTTGAACCTGAAAACAGAAACTCAACTCTTCCATCGGAGAGATTTCTAACCCATCCGGTTAAACCGATCTGTCGGGCAATTTTTTTTACAAATTGGCGGTATCCAACGTTTTGAACAAAACCGGATACAAATACATGGGCAACCATAAATTTATCTAAAATCTCAAATCGAAAATTTCAAATCTACAACTCAAAATTTAAAACTGTTTATCTAAAGATTTTAGATTTACTTTGTAGCTTTGCGTTTTGAGCTTTGCGTTTTAAGCTCGGAGAGTTTCCACATAAAAAGTGCTCCTTTGTTCTTTGCCGAGCTGTCTGAGACATAAGAAAGCGCTTTTTCAAGAATTGATCTATGAGTCGTTTGTGCAAGTTTTATATATAATCCTCTATGTTTATAATCATCAAGCTGCTCGGCCAAATAAATCCCGTAAGACTGAAACTCCCGCGAGATATATCTGTCTCCCAAGGGATCGAATTTTTCAAGAATTGTTTTAATAGATCTCATAAATTATTTCGTATTAAACCTGTTCATTGCTTTTTCGATGTTCTCCTCAAGAGCAGTCTGTATTGATTTCGATGCTTTTTTTATTAACTCTCTTGTTTTCCCGGATTCTCCTGCCGCAAATTCTTTCAAAACAAAATCATCGATTCCTCTTAATTTAATCTTCAGACTTCTGCCTTTGGTGTTAAGTCTTGGATGCCCTATTCCTAACCTAAATCTCCAAAATTTTTCCATACCCAAAGAATTCATTATAGACATTACTCCCTTATGACCCGCAGATCCTCCGCCAAGCCTTATCTTCATACTACCCAAGGGCAAATCGATCTCATCATGAATTATCCAAATGTCAGATGGATTAATTTTGTAAAATGATGAAACAAGCCCTACACAAAGGCCGGAATTATTCATGTAGGTTTTAGGTTTTACTAAAATTACTTTTCTAAGTATTCCTTTTTTGGGCTGCCAATCAATTTTTGCCATATCACATTTAAACTTTTTATTATCCTCCCAAATAGTTTTTTGGACTTGTGAAAAGTCTCTTAGAAACCTGTCCAGAACCAAAAATCCCAGATTATGTCTGGTTTTTTCGTGCTTTTCCCCCGGATTCCCCAATCCAACAATTAGTTTCATACACCTTATTCTACATTTTACTATTCGAATTTTCCATTAATTAAATTTATTACTTCTCTATTATCTACTTGGTGGAATTCTTTATAAAATTGTCCGACGGCGTGTAAGTCAACCTCTATTTGCAATGCTATAACAGTATCAAAATACTTCTTAATATTTAAAAAGGTATCTTTTGCAATTACCGGAACCGCCAAAACAACCTCTTTACTTTTCTCTTTCCTAAAAAACTTTACCGCACAAAGAACCGTTGCTCCGGTTGCCACTCCATCATCCACGAGAATAATTTTTTTATTTTTTACATTTATTGATTTTTTACCTTTTCTCAGATAATTTTCCAGCTCAGTACGCTCAAAGTTCTTAATCTCTTCTAAGCGATTTTTGTATTCCTTACTTACATGAAGTCTTCTAATTAAATTTTCATCCCAAAAAATAACGCTATTTGGGCCTATTGTGCCAATTGCAAGTTCGGGGTTTTGCGGTGCTCCGATTTTTTTAATAACTATAATATCAAGGGATAAATTTAAAAAGCCGCTTATTTCCTTTGCTACTACTGCCCCGCCTCGGGTTATTCCAATTACAACAACATCTTTTTTATTCTTAAATTTTTTAAGTTTTCGGGCCAGTAATTTTCCCGCTTGTCTTCTATCTTTAAACATTAAAATTGAAGATCCAATTGAGATTCTTGTTTTTCTTCTACTGATTGAGTAATTGTGTCACCGCCATTCCAAATTTTTACCCTTCCGTATTCTCCGTCATATCCCGGATCTACAACAATATTTCCTCTTCTTACCCTATCTATTCCTTCTGACAATTTAGCGCCGCCCATTTTTTCTATTTGAGAAAGCGGAGTTTTAAGAAGAACTTCAATCTCAGATCCTAAATTTTCGCATAAATTGTCGAAAGCATCCTTGACCTTTTGACTTGATACGGTCGATGAAAAAGCTTCTGCTATAATTTCGTTTAAAGGAACAAGTTTTACAAACGGAGGATGATTCTTTGTTGTATCGGTGTACCATTTTATTCCCGACTGACTTATTTTAGTCTCTACTTTTCCTAATAAATTTTCATTGGATAACTGCTCAAGTCTGTAAAGAACTCCTTCCGTGAGTCTTCTTTTACAGATCGGGCAAGTATTTCCGTCTTTTCTGGTTTCTTGCGGCCCCCTAACCACTTTGCAGTTTCGATGGCCTGAATAATGATACTTCCCTTCTTCCGGATAAAACTCTACGGTGTATTGGATCTCAAAACTTCCTTTTGGGTCTCTTTTTATCGCTGAGGTAATATCATTATATGTAATTTGAGGGGTGGCAGAAGTGTCCCGCCTTGGCGGGATGACAGGACCCCGAAAAGCAAATACTGTCGCTTCTCTTCCCATCTTGGCTCCCGAGTGCGCATCAGAGAAAGAAAGGATTGAACGAGTCCTTAGCTCTTCAATTTGCCAGTTCATCTGTGGATCGCTTGATAATCCTGTCTCTATTCCATATATATAATCGCTTAAATTACCAAAGGATTCTTCTATGGAATCAAATCCCGATGCGCTTCCATACATTCCAAAATGAGGCGTCCATACGTGACAGGGAATAAGCAAAATATTTTTATCGATAGAAAGAAGAAGCTCCAGAAGATCTTTTGAAGAAAGTCCGATTATAGGTCTGCCGTCTGCTATTAAATTAAATGCTCTTTTTGTAAATTCTTTGTTTATCTTTTCAACCGTTTCAAGGTTTGGCGCAAAAACGAGATTGTGGATTCTTCGAAGTTTTTCTCCTTGTTTATAAATACTTGAGATTTCCGTTGACAGAAGAAATAGAGTCTTGCTTTGGGATTTGTGATTTTGGATTTGGGATTTTAAAGCATAAAGCCCTTCGGAAGATTCCTTGAGCTGGCTTTTTAGCTCTCTAAACCAAAGAGGATGAGTAAAATCACTTGCAGAAATTATATCAAGCCCTTTTAAGCTTGCCCATCTTGCCATCTGCGGCAGCATCATCTGTTGTGATACTGCACGTGAGTACTTACTATGTAAGTGTAGATCCGCAACGAATTGCATAATTTCTATTTTAACACTCCGGAAAAGCTGTCTCGCTAACTCGCTCCGTGAGTCGTGTATGAATAATACTGAAAAGACGAACGGCAAGAGTATGTGGGACCCTGGAGTATTTAGAATGCAAATGTAAGTCGGCTACGAAATTCATAAAATTGATGTCCGACGAAAATCGCTCTTTGAGCCGTCCCCACCAAGGCGGGGTAAAAAGGCGAAAAGTAAGATAAGTTGGATAAATGTCACAGAGATATTATATCATTAAGCCTTTGCTGCCCCCCTGCGCCGATGCCCGATCAAGAAATTGCCAATTATGTGTTTTTATCGACAGCGGCTTGTCTGAAAAGAAAAATATTCCCGAAATCCTGAGCAATTTCCCGTGATCTAAGATCTTCTTCAAGCTGTACGTAATATGTCCCTTTATATTTCGGGTCTTGATGAAGCTGGGCAATTAAAAACATTGCCAGATCTGTTTTTAAACGGGTGAATTCTTCATTATCTCTGCCTCCAGCGTATGCTTCGGCTGCCTCGTCTACATTAACAACTGATACCGGCTCGCCAACTATAAAACGGGATTTTATCCTAAATCCCCCGCCAAAATATTTAAAAAATCCGAGAGCTCCTCTTGGCCATTGTTTTTCTGTACCTTCAATGGCAACAGGCAATAGGTGGCGCTGCCCATTTCCATGCCAATACTCAGATGCTCCATATCTCCCAACTGTCATACTGCCATCCTTAACTCGTGTTCCTTCTGGAGCCATAACTAAAATTGATCCTTCGGGAAGTTCTTGCACCCATCTTTTGGCTTCGGCATTAATTTCATCCCGACTTGGATAATCAGGCATAGTATGAGGAACTACCGGCCTAAATTTAAAATTTCTTAATAACTGTCTAGAAGGAAATCCCTCAACGTATGTAATTTTAGCAATAATATTTGCCTTTTTAACTAAATCATCAAAACCTTCTTTCACGGTGACCATTGCCCCGCTGATTAAATCTGCAAAACTTTTATGGTCTAAAATTGCAACAACTGTTATTCCTCGTGCAAGAAGCTCTCTTGCTTTATCAATATTCTCTCCTCCTGCAAACTCGTAATTGAGAGGAAATCTTCTTAATAATTCTTTGGGAGCGCTGAAGAAATTACGTCCAGACTCTGACTTGTTTGACATGGCGCTATTTTAATAGTAACTAATGCTAAAAGCAAGTTTTTCCGGTGTGTTATTTTTTATTTTTGTAGTGGCTGAATTGCTGATTATAAAGTTTTATGACTTCCGAAATTGTTGTTGCGTCTTCTGCTCTTTTATCTTCTTCTCTAAATTTTACAAGGCGCGGAAACCTTAGAGCATAACCCAAACCTTCCTTATCTCGTCCTGCTGTATGGATCGGTGATCGGGTTATTTCATCTGCCTGAACTTCTAAAACTATCTTTGGCTCAGTCCAAAAAGATGGTGTTATATCGGAATTTACTCGGGCCGGCTTACGCTCAACTTTTAAGTGCTTTGATATCTCATTTACTTTTCTAAATTCTTCATCTGTAAGTCCGGTTCCTATTCTTGATATTGATACAAATTCATCTTTCTTTTCATCATAAACGCCAACCAAAAGCCCTCCTACTCCAAACTCTGTTCTCTTCCCCTTTCCTAAGTAAACTCCCAGAAGAACGCAGTCGACAGAATCGGTTAATTGACCTGCCTGGCTTCTTTTAAATTTGACCCAGTGAAATCCACGCCCTCCTGCTGCGTAAGGGCTATCCAATTTCTTAAGCATTAGTCCCTCAAGGCCTTCGGAGATTGCTTCATTGAAAAAATCAGTTATTCCTTTTGCACTTTTTAAAATCTTTTCTTGCGCAATTCTAACGATGCTTCCGTCTTTTGAAATTATTGATTCTAATAGTTTTCGTCTTTCTCTGTATGGTTTTTGAGCAATATCCTTTCCATTTAAATACAAAAGGTCAAAAGCAAATAAAACTAAAGGCAATTCTTTTATCATCTTTTCTATATTGTATTTTCTTCTTCTTTTGGTCGTTTCCTGAAAGGGTAAAAATTCCGAAGTAAGAGGATTAAACGCAATTGCTTCTCCTTCAAGAATCACAGATTTTGCTTTAACTGATTTTCTGACCCCCTCAACTAAATCCGGAAAAGCGTGAGTCGTATTTTCCAAATTGCGCGAGAAAAGCTGAACCACCCCTTCTTCTCCACCTCCCCTGTCAAAATGCACTTGGACCCTAAACCCATCGAATTTTGGCTCTGCGGCAAATTCTTTTCCCAGTCTTTTTATTGCTTCATCTGCCGAAGGGAGTCTCTCGGCAAGAGCTGGTCTTACTGGTTTTCCAACGACAAGTTTTACATTTTTAATACCGCTTATCCCTTTTTTAAAAAATGTTTCGGCGACGAATCCCAGATCACTTGTTTTGTTATAAGCGTCCTCAAGAATGGGGCGAAGCGATTTATCTCCATGTTTTGCCAGCGATAAAGAATCCAAAACCGTCGGGTCACCGATTCCTAACCTTAAGGTTCCTAAAGGAATATTAACAACATGTTTTGCAGATATTGGATCAAGACTCTTAAGAAGATCTGAAAGCGTTGTTATTTTTTTGTCGACACTACCTTTCCCACCAAAGTTTGCAATTTCAAGAAGTTTTGAAAAAACATCACTCACCGAAAGTTTTGAGTTTTGAGTTTTGAGTTTTGAGTTCGCAAGCTGTGAAGTTGCAATTCCCATATTCCCTTTTGCTCGATATAACTTAATGACCTCGTCTTTCGTTTTTCCAAACGCTTTTCCCACAGCTTGCGCTACCATATTTTCCGCCATCCCGATTTCAATCGGTTCAAAAAACGGCGCAACTCTTCCCTGAATCAAATAACAAATTTTACCTATTTCATCACTCTTTGCCTCCCTAAATAGTTTTGAAAGAATATCAATTAACTCAAGTCTCTTGCTCGTCCCCTCCAACTTTTCGTAATATTGTGCCAAAACCTTAAAATTCATAGCAGTTATTAATTATAAATTATTAGTTCTAAGTCCTTGGTTATTTCCTGAAGTTTTAACTATTTTTGTGAGTATTTTAACTATTTCTTCTGCCTCTGATAATAGTTCTTCAAATTTTTCCTTGTTGCTGAAATTCAAGTCTCTGAGTAATCTTAGCCAATAAAGCGACTCTCTTGCCTCTTTTTTGGCAATATTCATACTGTGAATAAACTCTTTTTTTGAATTAGATCCTAATGCCTCTTCGATGTTTGCACCAATTGAGGTTACGGACATTATTAACTGCCTAATCAAAATTAAATTTGCGCTATCTTTATCTAGCAATTTTAAAATCCTAATAACCTGTAGAGCAAAATCGTATGACTTCTGAGCAATTAAAGATTTTTTAAACTTTCCATCCACAACTAATAACTTAGAATTCATAACTCATAACTTATAATTCATCACTAATAACTATTGTTTAAGTATGTACCTTGCGGCTTTGGTTTTTCCTTGTTTTCGGATTATGCCGACCTTTTGTAAGCCTTTCAACTCATTTAAGATTGTGTCCTCCGATACCATTGGGAAAAGCCCGCCAAATGCTTTGTTTTGAAGATATCCTGTTTTTTGTATATATTCTATAATCTTAAGCTGGCGATCCGAGAGCATTATTGGTTTTCCGCCAAGTTTTTCCCGCAACTTAGCATCTATTGATATCCTCTCTACTCTGTCTTTTATCTTTGAAAGTTCAATTGCAAGACCTTCTGTAAAATATTCAAGCCATTTTGTTAAATCTCCGTCATTTTTCCCAACACTTTGCAAAGCGTCATAATACCTAACTGCTTCTTTATCAAAATATTCCTCAAGTGAGAAAAATTTTCTTATATCATAACCTTCCAAAAACAAAATTAATGTGGATAAAGCCCTTGCAACTCGTCCGTTTCCGTCTAAGAAAGGGTGAATTCTTACTAATTCGTAATGAACACTTCCGCTCTTCAAAACAGGGTGAATATCTTGCTCCGATTTGCTGTTTATAAATACAATTAGGTCTTTTATTTGGAACGGAATCGCAACAGAAAGAGGAGGCCTAAAGGAAACCTTTCCGGTGTAACTGTTTTTAACTACGACCTGTTTTTTTCGATATTCTCCAATAGTTTCCGCAGATAAGATTTTTTTAACTGTGAGTTTATGAAGTTCTTTTATTAAACTTTCGTTGACAATTGGCTCTGACTCTCTGACTCTTTCTGACTCTCCCATGTCTTCAATATACTGCATAACCTTTCTGTAGTTTATAACTTCCTGAATATCGCGTTGTCTTCCCACGACATCTTTTCCCATAATTACATTTTCTGCCTGATCAATGTTAAGCTCGTTTCCCTCTATATGAGTTCCGTAATGCACTGTTCTTATAAGGGCGTCGTCCCGAAATTGCTTTTCATAATAAGGGAGAAGAGGTGCTTTGTCTATGACTTCCCTGCAGGCCTCAATCACCCCGATGTTTTTAAGAATTTTGTTGGTAATAATGAACTTGGGTATGTACATATAATCAACTAATCATCTAATAAATACCAATCATCTAATCAACTAATTTTAGTTGCGACTTTACTTATTATGGAACTGATAATCTTTATTAACTCATCGTTTTCTTTTATTGAGTTTGAAAATTTGCTTTTTAGCTTGTTATCTAATTCAGACAAAATTGAAAGCCAGTATCGAGTTTCTTTAAGTTCTTTCCTGACTATTGTATAGCAATGCATGAAATCTTTTCTCGAAGAAACTCCATCTGCTTCTTGATCATTTGCTCCAACAGAAGTTACTGATCTTACTAATTGATTAATTATTATCTTATTTTCGACTGTTTGAGGAATGTATTTTATAAGTTTTAGAACTTCAATTACGAATCGGAAAATTCTATCATGAATGTCAAACCTTTTCATATTCGTTTTATTAGTTGATTGGTTTATTTGAAATTTGTTGATTGGTTAATTTTATTATACACAATTATCGCATATTTCCCGAAAAAAGTCGATACCCTAATGCCCTTGATTTGTCTTATATCTGTGATAAAATATTTTTCCTATGGTAGAAGTTCCAAAAGCAGAACATAAAGAAAGCCCGAGTGAAACGCCGCCAATTATTATAAAGATAGGAGGAAATACTCTCTTAGAAGAGACTACCATTATTGGAGATATTGCAACTCTTCATGGTAATGGGAGACCGCTTATTGTTGTGCATGGAGGCGGACACACAATTGATTATAAATTACGAAAGAGAAAGATAGACCCCAAGAAAATTGACGGAGTAAGGGTAACTGATAAACCGACTCTTGAAGTTGTGATAGGTGCTTTGGCCGAGATTAATAAACAATTGGTCGAAAAGCTTTTGGCTCTTGGTGTAAATGCCTTTGGTCTCACAGGCAAAGAAATTAGATTATTAAAAGCAGATATGGAAAATCCAAAACTGGGGTTTGTGGGACGGGTACGAAAGGTTAATAGAGCTTTTCTTAAAGACAAGATAGGGCAGGGTTTTGTTCCGGTAATTTCACCGGTTGCATATACAATAATTAATGGCTCCATTCAGTTATTAAATGTAAATTCGGATTTGGTGGCAGGCAGGATCGCATCCGCTTTTCCAGGATCACAGCTATTATTATTGACTGATGTAGAAGGAGTTAAGGACCAAAACGGAAATATTATTCAAGAATTAGATATGGCACAATATGGAAATATGGCAGTAAAAAGAGTTATTAGGGACGGTATGATTCCCAAAATAGATGCTGCTTTTGACGCACTGAGTCATAGATCGGTTCCGCGTATCATTAGTGGAAAAAAACCACACGCTATGCTTGATGCACTTGGAGGAAAATCGATTGGGACAAGTTTTATAGATTAATAGTGCTATAATTCTTTCATGACCCAGGAAAAAGGACAAAGACTGCATGCGGAAGTTATAAAGCAAATGGTGACTCTTTCAACCAGCGGGTTTGGACTTGTTGCAGCGCTTGCATGGAATAATTTTATTCAGGAGCTCGTAAGCAATTACATTAAAAAGTGGCTTCCGGGAAATTCCGGAGTAATTTCTCTTTTAATTTATGCGCTTGTAGTAACTATTCTTGCAGTTTTCGTAACTCTCCAGCTTTCCCGCCTCTCCCAAAAACTCCAAGGTCAATCAAAAGATTAATTCTTTCATTACCTTCGGAATTTCGTCAACGAGGTCTGAGGAGTTGAAATAATAACCAACTTTTTGATAGAGGTTTTCTCCTGCTTTTTTGTTGATATAGGAACCGGCGCAGGCTGATAAAAATGCTTCGTTTTTACAATAAAGCGCTGCCACAAGTCCTGCCAATACATCTCCTGTTCCGCCTTTTGTCATTCCCGCATTCCCCCCTTCGATCATAACGCATTCGTGTCCATCACAAACAATGTCTGTTTCTCCTTTGAGCAAAATCACACATTTATATTTTTTCGCCATAGCATATACTTCGTTTTGAATTTCAAAAATTTGATCATTTGAATTTATTTGTAATTTGGGATTTTGAATTTGAGATTTGAATAACATCTCGAACTCTCTTTTGTGGGGAGTCAAGATTGAACTGCGCGGGATAATCTCCAAATCCATCATTTGAAGAGAACCTCCATCGATAACCCACTTTTTGTTAGGGTACTTTTTAAGAAGTTTTTCTGTTAAGAGTTTTGTGTCATCATCACCCTCTTCTTTCCCCTCTTTTCTTGGCAATCCCGGACCAATCAAAATACAATCAGCTTCATTTATGTAGCTATCGATTTGATTTCTTTTAACTACTATTCCATCCCTAAATTCCTCTTTTGCTTTTTGTACTATCGCATTATTCTCAGGAATTGATGAGTAAAAAACCATGTCAACAATTCTTGATGCAACCTTTAAAGACCAAAGAGATGCTGCGTGAAAAAGCTTTGATCCTCCGATAATCATAAGCTTTCCATTCTGTCCTTTATGAGAACCGGCTGGTGGCTTATACAATTCTTTTAAAATTTTAGGATTGAAAGTTTTCATTTGTTGATTTGCTGATTGGATTATTGGTTTATTGGTTGATTTCCTAACTTCAATTCTATCACGTCTGCATTTTTTAAAAACTGAGAATCAAAAAATTCCTTATGAGTTGAGGTAACTATACTTTGCTGTCCCTTTAAAACTTCAAGGACAAGTTTTATATGTCCTAAATCAAGCTCTGAAAATATATCATCCAAAATAAGAATGGGTTTCTGTCCTATGATTTTTTCTATAAAAGAAAGCTCAATAATTTTCATCTGAAGAATAGTTAATCTCTGTTGTCCTCTTGATCCAAAAGATTTTATATCATGCGTCGTCTGCCTGGCATTATTGAACATACTGAAAGACAAATCGTCCCTGTGCGGCCCAACCAATGTTACCCCTGATCCGACTTCTGCCTGCCTATATTGCAAAAGCCGCGCCGCAGATACGATACTTTTGTCGTAAAAAACAATAAAATCAAAAATTTCTTTTGAAAAATCATTTATAAACTGGACAAACTCCTCTCGTTTTTTTGTAATAACCGCCGCGTTATCTATTAAAAGATTGTCCCAGTATTCAAAAAGCTTTTCATTTCTTACCCCTTCCTCTTTTACCCTGTCTAAAAGCGCATTCCTTTGCCGAAGAGCTTTTGTATAAGCAATTGCCGCATTTCTATAGTCTCTATCTACTTGCTCTAAAAGATTGTCCAATAACTTTCTTCTAAGATTTGGGCCGCCGATTATTATATCCAAGTCCTCCGGAGAAAAAAGCACACAAACTAAATTTCCTGCAAAATCCGCTCTCCTCTTGCCTACACCATTTACCAAATATTTCTTGCGTATTGTTTCCCGCGCATCTGATTCTTCCCTTGAGATAACAACAGAAAGTTCCGTTTTATCCGCAAGTTCTCCCGAAATTCGGGCTATATTTTCTCCAAAACGTATCAAGTCTCCCTCCTTTTCTGCTTTAGAACCTCTTCCCGTTGAGAGATAAAAGATACTTTCTGCAAGATTTGTTTTGCCCGCAGTATTCGGACCAACAATTATAGCTATATCTTTTGAAAAATTAAAATCTGATTTAGCGTAGTTTCTAAAATTAGAGAGTGTGAGGGACTTAAGAAACATGAAAAAAAATCAAAATTCAAAATTTCTAAAACTTTTTACTTTTTAATTTTACTTTTGACATTTGATTTTTGACTTTTGAATTACTTAATCACGGTTCCGACGAATTTTTTGCCGTTGAAATAATTCTCAATATTTTCAAAATCGTCTCCCTTAAGAACAGCTACCGTTACGCCAAGCTCCTGGGCGTTTTTAGATGCAACCGGATCAAAAGGAGCATGCATTCCCGGAATCCATTCATTTCCTACTATTTTTCTAAAATCTGCCCAAGAAATTTTATCGAAAGGCTTGGCATCTTTATGCTCGCTAGGATCTTTATCGTAGACTTTGGTAATATTGCTCAGATTAACTATTTCTTTTACCCCGTAATCCTCGCAAAGAAGAACTGCATCATTATCCGTAGACCAACCTGGCTTCCAACCCGCGGCAACAACAACCGGCTCCGTGACTTTTCTTATGATTTCGTAGTGCTTAAGAATATAAGGATGGGCAATATCTCGAAAGATTGTTCTAATAAGATGGGCATTTAATCTTGTTGCATGAATGCCCAACCAATCTAAATCTTCAGGGACAAGCTTGTCTTCTATAACTTCTCTTACTGCTTTTTGGTAATGCCTAGTAGTTGATCCACCTCCAACGACCAAAAAAAACTGGCGATTTTTGTTTTTCGCCAGTTGTTCTCGAACAAACTGATTAAGCTTTCGGAGAAAATCGGTATCAATCCCTCCGTTTGGAACAATGAGGGATCCGCCGATGGACATTATAATCTTTTCCTTATGATTATCGCCCATAATTTATATCGAACGCATTTATGGTGAGCCATTCGGCCCTGAGCTCATGGTCGAAGGACTTATCGAACCCATAATTACTAATGTAAGATGTTAACATCTATCGTATCAGAAAACAAGCACTTTTGAAAATATGAAAATTGAGGTCACTTCTGGCAATTTTCGCAAAAGTAGGTACCGCGGCTGCCTAAAAATGTCTTTTTGATAATTCCGCCACATCTTTTACACTTCTGTCCTTCTCGTCCGTAAATCAATGAATGATCTTGGTACTCTCCCTCTTGCCCCAAGACATTTACAAAATTTAACTCGCTTGCGCCTCCGGCTTTAAGACCCAATTTTAAAACTTTTAAGATAGAATCGTAAAGTTTTTTAATTTCATCTTCTGATAGACTTTTTGCCTTTCTTTTTGGATCTATTCCAGCATCAAATAAAGCATCGTTTGCATAAATATTTCCTATTCCGCCAATCTTTTTCTGATCCATAATAAGGAGCTTTACGGGAATATTTGAGGATGAAGCAATTTTCTGAAATATCTCAAGAGTTAAGTCTTTAAATGGTTCCGGTCCCAAATCTTTAAAAAATTTTTCATCTTTCAACTTTCTACTCTCAACTATCCTGATCCATCCGAACTGTCTTAAATCATTATAGTAGAGAAAAGCGTCTGATTCTTTATCAACTTTTGATTTTTGAGTTTTGAGTTTAAATATTACATGCGTCCACTTATTTGGGAGTTGCCCGCCTACTTTTGGAGATTGCTTAACCTTTTTAGTTTCTTGCCCTCTATAAATAAGCTGGCCTGTAAGTTTTATGTGGATTGCTATTGAATTTTTATTATCAAGATCAATAACCAAACCTTTCCTAAACCGTCTTACGGAAATAACCTTGCTGCCTTCGATATTTCTGATATCTCCGTGAACCAATTTGGGAAGCCTTACATCAACACTTTCAATCCTATGCCCTACAAGATATTTTTGAAGACCCAATTTAATTGTTTCAACTTCAGGTAGCTCCGGCATTCGTGTAGTTTACAGCATGGTTTATAAGAACTGCAACCTCTTCGGGAGCTGAATTTATGACACTGTGGCCATGTTCGCCTGCGACTCCGCCGATTTGAAAATACATAGTTTTTCTATCAACAATATTTTTTCTAAGATTTTCCCTATTGTCTTGGTCTTGTCTGTGAAACCTTCCCGCAATGTCCTTACTTTTTGCTATTGGAATTAAGTCTCCTGCGGCTCCGTCCAAAACAATTACAGGAACTGATATTTTCTCCATATCTTTCTCCAAATGACTCCCGATTCCCCTAAGCGTAGACAACACAGTTCTTGCATCTGCCGCATCTACATCTCTAAGTATCAATTCCTGATTCTCAGAAGCAGCCAATTGAAAGTCCTTACTGCTTTGTATTCCAGGTTTAAATAGTTTCTCCTTAGCCTGACTTGCTAACCAGGGAATATTTTCTACTGCAATTTTTACCGGTGGAAAAGTTGCAATTCTTGAAAGCAGATACTGTCTAGATTTCATATCAGTAGGTTCTGTCATTGTTCCCTGAATTATTAAGGCTCTTAAAGCTTCCGGATGCCGCGCCGCAAGCTTTATTCCTAAAATTCCTCCCATTGAAGAACCAAAAAAAACAGGCTTTTCCACCCCAACTGCCTGTTGAAAATCAGCTAAAGCATCTGCCATGTTGTCTAAAACCGGATCATCGATGGCTTCTGAATGACCAAACCCAGGCAATTGAGGTGCAATGATGTGGTATCTGCCTTTTAAACCTTCTGCTAAATCCTTAACTTTCCGTGCTCCATTTGGAACATTTGCCTCTAAATTCCGCAAGCCTATCGAATTTTGAACTTCTCCTGTAAGAGCTCTTGAGAGCCTATCATTTCCCTCAGCCGATGATCCAAGCCATCCATGAACATTTAAAAGTGGCTGGCCGTCGGGATTTCCATACTCAAGATACTCCCATTTCTTCCCATTAACCTCAACAGACTTTCTTGTTCCCATTAGCGATTCTGTTTGCATGGCATCTGTATTCTCCATAGTTATTACTTTACTACTTTTTCCACAAACTCCTTTATTTCTTTTTTAAACCTTTCTTTTCCGAATTTTTGGGCTTGGGCTATGCAATCGCTTGCGTTAATTGTTAAATTGTTAAATTGTTTTATTGCTTTTGAAAGGCTTTCGGTCGTCAGTTCATCAAAAAACAACCCAGTTCTGCCTTGCAGAACCGATTCTACTACTCCACCCGATCTATACGCGATAACAGGCGTACCAACGCTCATTGCCTCAACCGGAGTAATCCCAAAATCCTCGTCTTCGGAGGCAAAAATAAAAGCTTTTGCATTTTTCATGAGTTCTAACTTTTCCTCATCGCTTACTTCTCCCAGATATTCGATATTAGGATATTTGGATATTGAGACATTGAGGCCTCCGAAACTTCGCCCGAAGACTTTAAGAGGGAGTTTAAGTTTTTCAAAAACTTTGATTATTAATTCAATATTTTTCGGTCTCGCAATCCTACCACCTGCCAAATAGTATCCAGTATTTTGTATTTTGTATTTTGTATTTTGAGCTTTAGATTTATTTGGAATTTGTGATTTTGAACTTGGAATTTCAATCGGAGGGTAAATTACAGTTGCATCTTTTTTGTAAAACTTTTTTATTCTTCCCCTCACATTCTTTGAATTTGCAATAAAAAAATCAACATTTTGGGAGCTTTTATAATCAACTAACCTTAAAAAGTGATTTGCAAGCTCCCCCACGACCCGAAAAAATAAATTATTCTTCCACTGCCGGGCTGTCGCAAAGCCATAAAGATAACGAGGAGGCGTATGACAGTAACAAATATGAATTGGCTTTACCTGCATGTCATTCTGAGGCTTTGCCGAAGAATCTAGAGATCCTTCGCTTCGCTCAGGATGACAAACAATTGAGTTTGGAGAATACGCTCCAGTTGCAGAAATTATAACCACATCGAATTTTGAGAAATCAAAAGTTTTAAAAACGAATGGTGCGATTATTCGAAAAGGGCTTATTAGTTTTTCTTTAAAAGGCAGGTATTGAAGAAACGAAGTTTTTATTTTAAAGTTTTCAAATCGCTTCTTATGAGGACCTAAAAAATTAGGAGAATAAATTAGTGTATAAACCGGCGCATCCGGAAAAATTTCATGAAGAGCTTCCAAAACCCTCTCCGCCCCGCCATACTCCTTTATATAATCATGAACAATAGCTACTCTCATATTGCAACTTCTTGCCCCGCCGAATCGCTCCGTGAGCCGTGTTCGAATAGAACCCAAAGGCAAACGGTAAGATTATGTGGGGTCATATTAATTTCATCTGCGTCTTCACAATTTTTTTCCCGCGGAGCGGGATCTCGCTTCGCGGGACTATTTTTCCATCCTTTGAGAAAACTTCATCAAGACGTTTCGGAAGAGTTTTAAAATCATAAGCTTCAAGGGCTTTTTTAAATTCCGAAACATCCAAGTTTTTCATATCACAGTCGGAAAAATCATATTCAAACGGGGCGTCTGTTAAAATTGTTGCGAGCTGATGAGCAAGCTTTGCGTTATCTCTGCCTTTTTCAAGTTTTTCGGCTAGTTTTGGATTTTTGGCTTTTAATTTTGAGATATTTTTATAAATATTATCAACGGATCCGAATTCATTGATTAAATTTGAAGCGGTCTTAGGTCCGATCCCCAAAACTCCCGGATAATTATCAGAACTGTCGCCCATTAAAGCCTTAAGCTCTACAAATTGCGAAGGAGATATGCCGTATTTTTCTTTAACTTTTTCCTCATCGAAAAGCACCATCTCCGAAATCCCCTTAACAGGCGCTAAGACTTTTGTTTTGTGATTTACAAGCTGAAGCATGTCCCTGTCTCCGGTTAGAATATAAACCAGATGCCCTGTTTTTTTTGCTTTCTCTGCAATGGTCCCTATGATATCGTCTGCCTCAAGACCCTCAACAGCATAAACGGATATTTTTGCATTCCTTAAAATCCCTTGGATTATTCCAAACTGCGGCGAAAGATCGCTTTCCGTGGCCGGTCTTTGGGATTGATATTCTTTAAAAAGTTCTTTTCTGAAGTTTGGGCTTGGGCTATCAAAAGCAATTGCAATATGGTTAGGGGCAAGCTCCCGAATCATTTTAAGGATCATGGAAAAAAATCCCTGGACAGCGCCGGTTGGAGTACCGTCCGAGCGCGTTAATGGCGGCATTACATGATAAGCTCTATGCACTATTGCGTTTCCATCAATTAGAACAAATTTCTCCATAATTTTCTTTTAAAAATTGCGTAAATACACTTCTCTTCTGTGACGTATTCGATCAATGTAGATTACACCTTCTTTGATGAAAAAAGCAACGCGATAGTCTCCAACCCTGAATCTATGAGTCGACGGCGGAAGGTTTACAAGCGGCTTTGAAAGCAAAATAGGATTTTCTACCTTAGAAAAAAAATCTATCTTTCTAATCATTCTTCTCTGCAAATCTTTGGGAAGCTTTTTTAAATCCTTCGCGCCTTGAGGAGTAAATTTAACCTTAAACATTCAAAGATTTTTTGATGTCTTCGAAACGAATCCATCCAGATTTTTCGGCATTATACAAGGACTGTTTTAAATCCTTAACAAACTTAGGATTAAGAGGCAGTCTATCTTCTATAAGATCTATAAGTTTTCCTGCTGGATTATGAAAAGCAACCTCTTTGCGTTTGGCAGTTTTTTCAAATTCGCTATCTATGTGTTCGAGGAAAGTAATAAATGAGTCACGACCGAAAATAAATCCTAAAGGAGTTCCTTTTTTGTCTACAACAACTGATGTTGAAGATAAAAAGGAAAGCTTAGTAGGTATTTTTACAAATTTTCCAAAAGGCATGAGCTTATTCATATAAAAATTATACCATCAAACGCTCATAAAAGAAAGAAGAACAATTCCAAAAAGAGTAATAATAATTCCTGCTATTTGCTGCTTGGTAATCTTATCTTTAAAAACAAAAAAAGCAAGAATAACAAAAAGAGTTGGGTATGACCCAGCTATTGGGGCAACTATAGCAGTAAGCCCTTTACTTATCCCAAAATTAAAACTAAATTCCGCTATTCCCGTTAAGACTACAGCTCCTATAAGAAATGGTAAAGCTCCTTTAAAATTAGGGTTTTTTAATTTTAATTTATTAATTTTCATGAATAAAAATGTTAAAGGGAAAAGCATGAAGGAAATATAATTTGGCCAGAACCAACCAATTTGCCTAACAGGAATTTTTATGAATGTAAAATATATTCCCCAACAGACCATTGCTATCAATGCAAATATTATTCCCCTATCAAGAGTTAATTTGCCTTTATTAAGAAAACGGAGATCTAAGGTTGATAAAACAATACCAATAAATATAGTAACTATTGAAAAAATCTGTAAAAAACTAATTGTTTCATTAAGAAAAACTAAAGACAGTACTACAACAAGAGCTGTAAAAGATGCAGCAATTGTTCCTGCTAAAGCAGCATTACCAATCCTTAAGCTTTCATTAAAACTTATAAAACCAACGAGCAGGAATAGCGCCAATAGAATATTTATGAAAAATAAACCCAAACTTAAATTATAAAGTTGAGTTAAACCGAAAGGAATATAAAGACTAAAAATAATAACTCTTAATACATAACTCCAGAAAGTTATTGAATAAGCATCAAGCTTTCTGGCAGAAACAGTACCAAATATATCTCCTGTCGCCCATGCAAAGTACGAAACAAAAGCGAAGAAAATAGGATTCACTCAGAAATTATAGCAGAATTTAAACCATCGGGGTTTGGGAGAGGAGTTTGCGGTAAACATAAACTGTTGCCATTATTGTCGTCGGAATTGTCACAAATAATCCAATTATCAAAGCCAGTGCTCCTGCGATGTTTATCACAACTAAAAGAAACGCAAAGAGAAATAGATTCATCTTAATTCCTTCCGTCATTGCAGAGCTTTTCTTAAGTGAGTCCATAATCCCGATGTTTTTATCTACAATTAGAAAACTGTAAAACTGAAACTTCAGCGCCCAGATGACTCCAGGAATTATAAGAAGAATAAACCCGACAGCAACGATAAATCCGTACAAAATCGATGCACCTAAAAATCTTAAGGCTAAGGGATAGAGCGTATATAAATGTGAGAAATTTAAAGGCTTTCCGTCATGAAGATCAAGAATTATCTTAGTAAATCCAACCTGAACTACAATCGATATTGCAAACGAAACTAGACCCCATAAGAGATTTATGGGGGTTTGATCAAACATGCCCGATATAATCCCCACTACTATATTGATCGCAACGACAACCAGCGCAAGTTTTACAAATACACTGATATTCGCTTTAAAAAAATTCAATCCAAACTTTATCGCCTCAGTTTTTGAAAAAGAATGGGAAGGAGCAGGTTTTGATTGTCTAGAAGCTTGCGCAACGGGAGAAGAATTTTGGTTTGATGAAGTCGAGTTTTTATCCACTGTCTACAGTATTTCAGAGAAAAATGGGGTTGTCAAGCAAAATTTATCAGGCTTTGACTGTGGCAAGAGCAATTGATATAAATAGACTATGACAGTAAAATCTACTTTATTGAACTTCCGTAAAGGATTGAGCAATTTTAATTAATTCATCTTTTGTAACTGAACTGTCCGAAGTAGAAATTATTATCAAAGTATCATTTTTTACAAAATCCAATCTATAAGGCGTATAGATGCCTGTATTCCCGTTTAGGTCAATTTCTTGTGGTTGAGCATTCGAACCCGGAGTGCTTACACTATTCAATATATCTTGCTTTGTAGGTTTATATCCAAGTATTTGAATAATTTGCACCTCTTGAGGGGCTCCACCGAGGCCCATTTGTTCTGGATGAGGAGTAAAAATTGACTCGACTAGCTTATGCACTTTTCCGTCGGCTTCTTCAGGAGAATCCATTAAAACTGTTCCGACGTAAGGATGCCCACTTGGAAGATAAGTGGGCTGACTTAGTCTCATGCCTGTTTGTTTTTTTATACCTTGCAGGTCTTGAATAATATTGCCGTATTCTTGAATTGTATTCCTCACATAGGTATACTGAAAAATTTTCCAATTATTATCTGAGTTAATTAATTTAATCATAAAGAAGCCATCGGTTGGCACTGAGGAGTATTTGGTTAGTCCGCCACAATCATAGTATTTTTTGGTACTTTTAGGGTCGTACCTATTCTGATCTTTGCTTACATCAGCACTTGATTTTAAAGTCTGGCTAACTATATCTCGTAAGTCTTTACCATTGAGAATATCTGAAATCATATTCTTATCCAATTTAAACCCTCCTTCGCTTGATTCAAGGGCATAAATTGAATCAACATTTTTGCTTTTGATAGCGCTAAATAGCTGGTCTGTAATGGTCTTGCAAATACTGTCAGTTTGTGATGTCGCTGATTGAGTAGCGGAAATAGGAATATTGGAACTAGAATTAATTGTATTAGTTATAATTTTTTGTTGTCTTGGAAGAAAGGAAAGAAATGGGAAAGATCCCGAAATAGGGAGAAGATTAAAATAGTTAAATATTCCAAAGATGACTAAAAGACCTACTATTACAAACGCTACTTCAAGAAGCCCTACTTCGATAAGAGCAACTGCTTTTAGTTTATTTTGTTTTTGTTCATTTGGCTGAATTGATGCCTCTGTCTTGGGTGGGATGAGTGGCGGAGAAATTTGCTCATTCATAGTATTATCGTAAAAGATAGGGGTGGGGTTGTCAAGCAAAATTTATCAGGCTTTAACTGTAGCAAGTGCAAGGTCTTGTTTGACAAATGTCTTCTTAGGACCGATTAGCCTCCCAAATTCCTCGCTCTCAATTGTTTCTTTTTTAAGAAGTTCCTCTGCTAAGAGGTCTAGTTTTTTTCTAAGCTTAAGCAATATTGAAGCGGCTCTTTTATAAGCTGCGTCTGTTATTCTTTTAACCTGCTCGTCAATCTTTGCAGCCATTTCCTGAGAGATATTTGCCTGTTCATAAAAATGTCTTTGCTGTCCATCCAAATTAATAGGGCCCAATTCACTCATTCCCCACTCAACAACCATTGTTCTTGCCACCTCCGTGGCTTTTGCAATATCATCGGATGCTCCTGTTGTCATCTCCGAAAAAATTAAATTCTCCGCAGCTCTTCCTCCAAGCAACACGCTTATTTGCTCAATAAGCCTTGTTTTTGTTTCGTGAACATGCTCTGTCGGCTCCATCATTGTATGCCCTAAAGAAAGCCCTCGCGAAACGATTGAAATCCTATGAATTGGGTCCATATGCGGCATTTCCCAAGAAACTAATGCATGCCCTGCTTCATGATATGCTGTCATTTTTTTATCGTCTTCCGACTGAAGTCTCTTTTTTTCCGGTCCCAGTTTTACTTTTGTTGCGGCTTCTTCCAAATCTCTCATATCTATTGCTTTTTTTTCAAGACGGGCTGCTAAAATTGCCGCTTCATTTAACATGTTTTCGATATCGGCCCCCGAAAAGCCGACTGTTCTTTTTGCAACCTTTTCCCAATCAACCGCCTTGTCAAAAGGTTTTCCTCTCGCATGAATTGCCAAAATAGCTTTTCTTCCAACAACATCAGGCATATCCAGCATAACTCTTCTGTCAAATCTTCCTGGCCTAATCAATGCAGGATCCAGAACATCAGGCCTATTTGTTGCCGCAATAACAACGAGTTGTTCTGTTGGGGCAAATCCATCCATCTCAACCAAAATCTGATTTAAAGTCTGCTCTCTCTCGTCATGTCCTCCCATTATTCCCGCTCCCCGCTGTCTTCCAATTGCATCAACCTCATCTATAAAAATTATTGCAGGTTGGCTTTTTTTTGCAGTATTGAATAAATCTCTCACTCTTGATGCTCCAACCCCAACTAACATTTCCATAAACTCGGATCCTGCCATAGAAAAGAACGGAACGTTTGCCTCTCCCGCAGTTGCCCGGGCCAGTAGTGTTTTTCCCGTTCCCGACGGACCAACCATTAGAACGCCCTTGGGAGTTCGGGCTCCCATTGCCTTATATTTTCCAGGGTTTTTAAGAAAATCTACAATTTCTGTAAGTTCTTGTTTTGCCTCATCGACTCCTGCAACATCTGAGAATCTTATTCTTGGAGTATCTTTTGAGAATAATTTTGCTCTTGACTGTCCGAAAGAAAAAATATTTTCCTGAGCTCCTCTGGCTTGTCTGAAGATAAAGTAGAAAAATGCGACCATTAATATTATGGGAAGAATGGAAGATATAATATTAACCCAGTTGTTTAAACCTGTTTCATCCTTAACTAAAACCTTTGTCTTGTCCAAAGACACGCCTGCATCTTTGAAAAGTTGATATGTGTTTACTCCCGGTTCTTTAAAACTTTGGACTGTCTTATCTTGCTCCTTAACTGTTAATTTATTATCGAGTATAGAAATTTCTTTAACTTTTCCCTCTTTTACATCGGAGATTACCTGAGAAAGCGGGACTGTCGTTACCTGTTCCAAAGGCGCCGTTGCGCTTAAAAAAAGGAATCCTGCAATGAGTACAAGAAATCCGTAGAGAAAAACATTTTTCCAGGAAGTATTGAGTTTTACTTTGAAGATTTTTTGTTTCTTACCGGTTTTTTTGCCGTTTGTCATAGAGAAGAGTATACCACACTAAAATGTTTTTGCCAATCCTAAAATGAAGCTAACTTATTTACAAATTACAGGAGACCCATTTTTTCTTTTACTTCTCTCATTGTTTCTTTTGCAATTGAAAGGCATTTCGTATTTCCGTCTTCGATTATTGAATCAACAAGTTCTCTCTTTTGCAAAAGCTCTTCTCTTTTTTCTTGAATTGGCTTCAGTTCTTGATATATAAAGCCAGACAAACTTTGTTTTACTGTTTCATAACTAACAGCTCCATCTTTGTAATCCTTCGCAAATCTTTCATAAGCATATTTAGCGTCTGAACCAAAAAATTTGAACATATTAAATAAGTCAGCAACTGAACCTTCTTTTGGTAATTCTCCCCCGCCTCTTCCTCCAGCCGTTGGCATTTTGGCAAATTTTTTTCCTATTGTTTCTAAGTCATCAGTTAAATTTACATAACTTCCCTCAACGGATTTACTCATCTTCCCTTCTCCGGTCAACGATGGAACATATTCTCCCTCTGTTTTAAAACGCTGAGGTTCTGGAAAAGTTTGACCGAACATACTGTTAAATTTTCTAGCGATCTCCCGCATTACTTCAAGATGAGGTTCCTGATCTATTCCAACAGGAACTAATTCCGCTTTATAAAGTAATACATCCGCGGCCATTAAAACCGGGTAGTACAAAAGCCCCATATTTACATATTTTGGGTATTGGGCTTTTTTATCTTTATAAGTCGGCAAATCTTCCAAACGAGAAACAGGATAAATCGTTGAAAGAAGATAGGCAAGCTCTGTGTGCTGAGGAACTTTGGATTGAATCTCAAGATGACATTTCTTTGGATCAAGACCAACTGCTAGGTAATCTAAAATTATTTCCCTGACAGAATCTTTTAAAGTTTTTGGGTCATAAGGAACAGTAATCGTATGAAGATCAACCACAGAAAATATACACTCATAGGAATCTTGAAGAGCAAGCATCCCCTTAACTGCTCCTAAGTAATTGCCAAGATGCAATCTTCCCGTAGCACGTATGCCAGAATAAACTCGATTTTTCATAATTTCCCCTTTTTAAAATATTTCAAAAAATATTGCAGAAAAAGTTCAATCATAGGTTTGTAGGTACTTTGAAAAAAATGCTTAGCAACACCAAAGAACAAAATTTTTCTGTCAATAAGTATTAGTCGCTGATACTTGTCAGTATGCGTGTAATACCTAAAACTATAATTTTCCTTTACTGTTCCTATCCTCTCCTTAAGAGTATCACAATCTTGTTTCTTGCCAAAACCAAGCCTTTTTATTACCACTCCTTCTTTTCTTTTTTTCTCAAAAAGCTGAAAATACGAAGCAGGCAATGGCGACTGAATCTCCTCATATAAAAGCATGGTAGCTAGTATCTCTTTACGCGCTACCAAAACATTTCTCTTTACCTTTTTAACAATATCTTTTTTTCGAATTCGTGCAAGTATCATATTAGTTTCTTACAAACATAAACCGAAATGTTGCATAAAGAGTCCCTCCATCAGTATCTTTCAATGCTCCTTTATTCGGAGCTATGGGAATTGAACGAACTTCAACTTCACCTAAATTACCTTCGATAATAATATTACTTGCAATATGCAATCCTCTTACGTCATACCGATATGCAGGGACTGGCGTTGGAAATGTTGGATGATAGAAGTGAATTACATCATCTTCTATGCCTAGCTGTCGCAGAAAATAATCAACTGCCATAAGTTGAGTGTAAGCCTTTTCTGGCTTGCCAGGGAGCTCAATCTCTTTAACTAATGCATAAAGATTGTAAATATTTCTTTTATCTAACTTTACTTTTTTATATCCAGTTACCTCATGCTCTGCAGCCATTACAAAAGGGGTAGGAATCATAGTCAATCGTCTTCTTGTATCCGAAAGGTATGCTGCTGAAAGTCTTTTAAAGCTATCCGAAGATGGATCAAGGTTAAAGAGAAAGAGCAGGGAATGAGTGTCAATTTGAGATGCAGAGTCTGCACCTATAATTTTTGCAGCATACCCTCTTTCCTGCAATGCTTTTTGAATTTCTTGAAGCTCTCTAATCTCTAATACATCCTCTATCTTGTCAACCACCTCTGGACGAGTAACCAAAAAGATCGGAATCGTTCCTTTTTGAGCTGTGACCTCTGTTATTGTATGTTCAAACCCATCAACAACTTTTTTCTTTAATGGTAAGACTATATTTTGAACATCCCCAAATGCCTCAACGCCATCTGAAGGAAGTCCTGCTAAAAACAAACCGACATCAGGAACTTGGAGCTCTGCAACAAGCACGTCGCCACTTGGCAAGACGTGAATGTCTGCCTGAAAATAACGTGGAAGTTCTACCTCGTTAGTCTCTCGCAGAGGTAATCCATACTCAGAAGCAAATGCTTTTTTCTTATCTTCAGTTCTTTGAAGCAATTCTTCCATTACAGCATTGACTTGTTTTTCAACTTTTCGTGATAACGCTTCAGGAAATAGAATGGGTTTTTCTGCTCTTGCAGGATGAATAAACATAAGACCACTTCTACCAACCCTAGCAGCTTGTCGCTTAAATAGTAAGCCTGCTTGCTCGCTTTCTATTTGCAAGCGTTCGTATGCTAAGGATGTTTCGTATAGATTTCTATCCCGAAAATAACTTTTAACGGCATCGAGTTCACGCATTACGCTTCCTGGATATCCAGCTTGTCGCAATTGTTCCTCAAAATGCGCCTCAACAATGACATACCCTTGTTCAAGCGCTACGCGAGACTCAGGCATAATCCCATTCCCTGCTTCTATGGTAAATGGCAAAAATTTTCCAGCCCCTTGGTCGGTTTTCAAAACAGGACGAAAGAGCGAAGGGGAACGTTTTGTCATTGCTTTTATTTCTCCTCTATCTAGTGGGAAAAATCTATCTCTAATAGCAGCGGGTGGATTATCGCGAAGGGTATGAAATGTTTTCGCAGCCAGCGCAGCAGCTTCTGGCCCTGGTGTGGCTTGAAAAGCATTTCCCTGCTGAAAAACAAAATCCATAGGAACACCTGCCGATTTTACTCGACCTCCATCCTTAAGTAATTGATATTGTTCAGACTCTTTCATATTTTCTCCATCAAAAAAACCCTTGCAAATCCTCAAGAATATTCTTGAAAACTTGCAAGGGCCTGCAATTAGACTGTGCCACCTTGCTTTATTTACAAAAAATGTCCCGCCATTGCGGGACAAGTCATGTAAACCTTATTCATGACGAGCTCCGTTTCCGACACTCGTTGCTGGCTTTTACGGTTTCGCCTCCGTGGCTTATTATGCCCAGCTCCCCGATCCCAACCATATCGGATCAACGCTTTTATTAAACTTTAACTATTATACCATATCTGTCAACTTTTTTACTTCTTCTTTAAACTGGTTTCCGCGGTCTTTGTAGTTTTTAAACATATCAAAGCTTGCACAGGCCGGAGAAAGAAGCGCAACATCTCCGGGTTCTGATATCAATACTGCTTTTTGAACAATCTCTCTCATATTCTTACAACCTTCAATGATTTTGATTTTTGATTTTTGATTTTTGATTTTTGATTTTATCTTAGTCCATTCCAATCCTATTCCTATAATTGCTTTTATGTTTTTGTGTAAACTTATAACTTTTCCTAATTCTGTAAAGTCAGAATTCTTACTCGATCCTCCAAGAATCAAAATTTCAGGTTCTTTGAAAGCTTCGATTGCAGCCATTGCTGTTTCCGGAGTTGTGGAGAAAGAATCATCATAATATTTAACACCGTTGATTGTGGCTACCAATTCCAGCCTATGTTCAAGCCCCTTAAATGTTTTTAAAACCAGAACAATATTCTCTTTTGAAACTCCCGAAAGTGTAGCTGCCAAGACAGCCGCGCTAACATTTTCCAGATTGTGTTTTCCGGGCAAAAGAATTTCTGAGGCATCAATAATTTTATCTTCTTTTCCGTTTAGTTTTAGAAAAACCTCATTGTCTTTTATAGAACAGCCCTCGTATCCGTTTCTTTCTGTGCTTACATAGAATACTTTTGCGTTTGTATGAATATCCGATTCGTTACTTGCTATATAGTCTCTATTAAGAATTGCGAAGTCTTTTTTCGTTTGAAATTTTAAAATATTTCTTTTGGCATCAACATATTCTTCAAGATCTTTATGATAGTCAAGATGCTCACTGGTTGTCATTAGCATTACGGCAACATGAGGACTCTTATTAAGATCTAAAAGCTGAAAACTCGACAACTCTAGGACTACAACAGATTGAGCATTTAACTTATCCAAAAAATCAAGCGGGGGTTTGCCGATATTTCCGCCAAGATATACATCAAAAGCCTGTTTTCGTAGCATTTCGTAAACTAAAGAGGAAGTTGTCCCTTTTCCTTTTGTTCCCGTCACCCCAATAATCGGACATGGGCAGAGATCAAAAAATAGTTTTATTTGAGAAGTTATCTTATCTCTTAATACATATTTTTCTAAAAGTTCTAATTTAACTCCCGGGCTTCTTACTACCAGATCGTATTTCAAAAGATTTTTAAGATATTCCTTTCCCCCTAATATCTCTATATCATTTTCTCTTAATATCTTTCTTGTATCTTTATCGATCTCATCTTCCTTTTTTTGATCCAAAACAGTAACCTGTGCTCCTTTTTCTTTTAAAAATCGTGCACTTGATAATCCCTCTGCGCCAATTCCCAAAACTGCAACTTTTTTATCTTTAAATTTATTTGTCATAAAGATATTCTTTTTATTAAAACATTTTTAAATCGTTTTCTTAATATCTCCTTTGATAATCTATTGAACTTATCAAGATTACCTGTTGTTAATAAAATATGCCCGGAACTATTATATACCGAAAGCTCGTTATTGTTTTTAAGAACTCTTTCAACTTGCCTTGCAATCGCCGCAGAAGAATCCAAAATTAGAACTTTTTTGCCCAGAATTTTTTGCATTTCTATTTTCAGAAACGGAAAATGAGAACAACCAAGAGCAAGAGTATCAATGTCTTCTTGAATTAGTACTCTTAGTTCTTTTCTTAAAATATTTTCTGTATCTTTACCATCAAGATTTCCCTCTTCGATCATTGGAACTAGTTTGTCTGTTCCAATATTTAAAACACTTACTCCCCCGGCGAAGGTTTTTATTAACTTTTTCTGATATTTGCTTCTTGCAGTTCTTGCAGTTGATAAAACTCCGATTTTATTATTTTTGGTAATTTCTGAAGCTGTTTTTATTACGGGAACTGTTCCTATAATCGGTGTTTTTGGAAACTCTTTCCTCAATTTATCCAAACAGGAAACTGTTATTGTATTACAAGCTAAAACTATTAATTTAACTTTCTTTTGAACCAGAAATGTAACTAGTTTTTTGGAAAGTTGATAAATTTCTTCCGAGGAGTTACTACCGTAAGGACAATTTTTCGAATCGGCTAAGTAGATTGTTGATTCTTTAGGAAGTTTTTTAACAATCTGTCTCCAAATCGACAGTCCGCCCAAACCCGAATCAATTACTCCAATCGAATCACTGCTCATAGTCTGAAAGATAAACGAAGAAAATTATATCACAAAGCCGGAGATTCTTGGAGAGTTGATGGGCTCTGGGTCAATGAAGCTGTAACTGCTTTAAAAGTTCCTTCGGGCATTTTGCATGGATCGGTTTCTCTCCTAACGCCCAAAAGAAGTCCCTTCGTCCCCCTGCAATAGCCTTTATTGATTTTTCCATTGGCTGAATCTGTTAGTCCAACCAATTCTCCTATGGCGTTCTTCCTGTCAAAAAGTCTACAGCTTCCGCAAATCGCTTCGGGATTTGCCATAGCTTGATAATAAGAACTAATTACCACCAAAGCAATATGTAAAACTATATCAAAAAACTTACCTTATTCGCAAGTGCTTGGAAATACTTTTTTCCTCGACACAAAAAAACCTCGCATGAAGCAAGGCTTTTTGTATTGCTTTGTCAACCGTTATTAGGCAAGTTTTACATTTTTTGCACTTGGACCTTTTTCACCATCCACAACGTCAAACGTAACGGCTGCTCCAACTTGAAGCTCATCAAAAGTAACACCGATCAAATCTTTAGAATGGAAGAAAAGATCTTTTGCTTCTCCGTCACGAGAAATAAATCCAAATCCCCTATCTGTTTTTGTTTTAATTGTTCCGTTCATAGTATTCTTGATAGATTTATTGATTATAAACCTACTGTACCTCCTTTCATTCTTTAT
>JBBTYY010000022.1:0-1392 GCA_038061615.1 Patescibacteria group bacterium
AACAGGAATCCCAAAACCTGAGTTTCTTTGGAGTCTGCTGGAGGAGTAAATAAATTCAAGATTGTGTATTTTCTAGATTTTTGAAGGGTTTCAAACTTCGCTAAAAAATTTGTCACCTCTTGAATTTCTAGATCACTAACCCCAGAAGACATATCTTTCAATAGTGAGTCATTAAAAGGTTGAACAATGTTAATCTTTTTATTTAATAGTATGCTACGGACTCCAAAACCTAACCCAAGACCCAAAAGAAAAACGATTATAAGCAAAGTGGTTCTGTCTCTAAGCATTATTTATGATTTTATCACTTCTTCAGGAATAAAACTTTTACTCTAGCGATAAATTCAGTATCATATAGCTAGTTAAAAACAAAATGTCGGGTTTTGTGGGATAATTATTGGATGTTAAAATACAATAATTATGTATAAAATCTTATGAAAGGAGACTCGTTCTTTATTAAAAAAAACGGTGACAGTTATTGGCTTAGAGATGTGTCTCTAGATAAGTATCGTGATAGGTGGGAGGATATCAGATGAACCTGTCATTGAAAAATTATAGAAAAATAAGAACCCCATTTGTATTTTTTGATGAGACAGGAAGCATAAATGATAAGGCCAATAGGTTTTTCTGTTTGGGGATGGTTAAGTGTTTGCAACCATTCTATTTAGATTCGGAAATTAGAAAAATAAGGGAGAAGAACCAATTTTATGATGAGATAAAATGGAACACTCTTTCCAATGCAAAACTTAAGGTTATTCATGAAATTATAGAAATAGTTTTTAATACACCCGGAATTTATTTTTCATCTATTGTCATCAATAAAGACGAAATTAATTTCGAAAAAGACTTTGAAAATAATCCATATAGAGCATATCAGGAGTTTACAGAAATTCTTTTGAAACAGAGTATAGAGGACAACGAAATTTTAACTGTACTTGCGGATTTTGTTACAACCCCAAAAGATGTTAAGTTTGAGGTTAATGTTAAACATAATATCAATAAAACATTGGATAGGTTGGCAATCGGAGGAATTCACAGAGTGGACTCAAAAGGTGTAAACATCATCCAAATTACGGACTTACTCATCGGTTCGGTTGTGTATTGCTATAAAAGAGATCTAAAGCTAGTGACGGGCGATAAAAATAAAATAAGAGCTCTTGACCTTGTTTTGAAGAAAATTCATAAGACAAGCTTTGTTGGAGGGGTTTCTACTAGAAAATTCAAGGTTATTGAGTATAAAAAAGGGCCATCATCCTAACGGTTGACGCCCTTCAATATAAAACCATAATGTCGCATAATTATAAAAAAGTCAATAGGGAAGGTAGGATATGAGCCTAGCGATAGGAATTGTGGGATTACCGAACGTGGGAAAGTCGACGTTGTTTAATGCTCTTC
>JBBTYY010000023.1:0-2891 GCA_038061615.1 Patescibacteria group bacterium
TTGGTTTATTTTCTCTTTTATTCATACAGGAAATCCGGTTTACCCATTTTTTTCCAGCGTTTACCCGGTTGGGTTAAATGGTAATATATTTAATCCAATTAATTTTTCAAAAGAAATGTGGATATTTTTTACAAATCTAGCTGATCCTATTTCTCCAATTTATTTAATATTTGCGCCCTTAGTCTTTATTTATTTTAAAAAATTTTCAACGTCTGCCAAGATTATTTCAGCGTATTGCTTGATGGCAATTTTGGTTTGGTATATAACTCCAAGGACTGGTGGGGGTCGATTTATCCTCCCTTACCTTCCTACATTTTCAATTATATCTGCAATAATCCTTTCAAAAATTAAAAGTAGGTTAATTTATAATTTTTTAATAATTTTAATACTATTGATATCAGTTTCGTCGATTGGCTACAGAGGATTGGCAAATGCGAAGTATATCCCTGTAGTTTTTGGTCAGCAGACAAGATCTGAATTTCTTTCAAATAATCTTAATTTTTCTTTCGGTGATTTCTATGACACAAATGGATATTTTAAAAATAATATAAAAAAAGATGATACTGTGCTTTTATATGGATTTCATAATCTATATTATGTAAATTTTCCTTTCATTGATTCTTCTTGGGTAAAAAGGGGTGATCAGTTTAATTATATTGCTGTTCAAAATTCTGAAATACCCAAGAGATTTTCCGATTGGCAATTAATTTATCGAAACCAGAAAACAAAAGTTGACCTGTATACTAAGAGAGGATCTAAATGGGCTTATTAAAAATACTTTTCTGTATAAATTTATTATTTTTTCCAGTCGGAGAGCTATTAAGGATTAGTTTTTTTGGAATAGAAACAAAACTCTTAGATGTGTCTGTGTTTTTCTTTTCTTTATGTTGGTTCTCGTATGGAATTGTTAACAAAAAAATCAATAAAACGATTTATTTTCCAGCACTTGGATTCATCTTCATGGGATTCTTATCTTTGGCTGTAAATATTTGGGAATTTAGTCCGGATCAGATCCTCAAGTCTTCTGTTTATTTATTTCGATGGATAAGTTATATCGGAATGTTTGCATTTATTTTGAGTCAGAAGAAAGATTTCAAAAGTTTAGTTAAAAAACTAATCATATTTACAGGAATTTTTATAGTTGGCCTAGGATTTATTCAGTTTATTTTCTATCAAAGCCTAAGAAATTTATTTTACCTTGGTTGGGATGAGCATTTATATAGAATGTTCTCTATATTTCTTGATCCTAATTTTGCCGGGGCATTTTTCGTGCTTTTCTTTTTATTTTTAATCGACAAAGTGTTTAGTAAGATTAAAAAGAAAAATTACTTAATAGTCTATTCAGGAATATCTATAGCAACTCTTATCGCAGTACTTCTTACATATTCAAGAAGCGCATTTACGATGTTGGTAATTGGTACCTGTACTTATCTTATCCTAACAAAAAGAAAAAAAATGATATTTTTTTTGTTAACGGGATTTATTTTATTGACTTTTATTCTGCCTAAGGCATATAAAACAGAAGGTACGAATTTTTTCAGAACTTTCTCTTCCGAGGCTAGAATTGTTTCTTACAAACAATCAATAGAAATTATTAAAGACAATCCGATCTTTGGAGTAGGTTTTAACGCCTATAGGTTTGCGAAAGAAAGGCATGAATTTTCATTTCCACGTGATTACAAAAGTCATTCTGATGCAAGTGCGGATAACAGTTTTTTGTTTATTCTTGCAACAACAGGAGTCCTGGGATTTATATCATATATTTACATGTGGTATAGGATTGGATTAAATAATAAAAAATCAGCGCTTATATTGTCCTCAATTCTAGCGCTTTTTGTAAATAGCTTATTTATCAATAGCTTATTTTATACTCCGATATTATTTTGGTTATGGATAGTTATAGGAGTTACTGAGAGTACGTAACTTTTAGAGTTTTTTCGGTTCTATTACCGGCAACATCCGTTGCTACAATCTTAATATTATTATCTCCGCTTTGAAGAGAAAGGGAATATGAGAAATTATTTCCCTCCATGGCCGCCTGAAAATCATTGATTGTAACTCTTGCTCCTTGGTCAGTTGTCCCGGATATTGTCGCTCTATTGTCCTCCTTTTCAAATTTCTGTCCATCATTTGGAGATTTTATTTCCAATAAAGGTTCCTTATTTAAATAAAATACTATTTCTTCATCCGAAAAATCACTCTTTTTATCGCTTTCAATTGCCTGAACCTTAATCTTGTTTTCACCCTGGTGAAGATATATTCTGAAGAAAAAAGATCCATCATCTTCGGAAGTTGTTTTATCTAGTAGGGCGTTGTTCAGATAAATTGCAACTTCCAACTCGGAGTTTAATTGTCCGCTAACTTTTAACTCAGCGCTGTTGGTGGCCTCTGTAATTGGGTCTAGAATCGGTGCGGATATAAAAGATGAGCTATTTGTTGTTTTGTCATCATCTTGGTTACCTAGCCCGGATACAAAGCCTGTAAAGCCTGCAAGAAATGGAATTCCAAATCTCACCATAAGAAACACAATTACGACAATACCAGCGAGGCTTAGGATTATATTTCGTTTAGACTGATTTTCGAGTCTTTTTGATAATCTTGAATAATTAGATCTTCTCGCCATAATTAATAATTTTATAAACCTGAGCCGGAGGGGAGACTTGAACTCCCGACTTGCTCTTTACGAAAGAGCTACTCTACCACTGAGTTACTCCGGCTGATCGCGCCGCTTGCCCACGCTTGTCAAGCAAGCGAGCTCCGTCGCTGCGCTCGTCCGCTCCAACTGAGCTACATCGGCAACCACTATATTTTAGAAGATTAAGTCTCCAAGAGCAACTGTGCAGAAGATGAGATACATCGGTAACACTTTTGAACTAGAATAACTAGTTCAA
>JBBTYY010000024.1:0-5194 GCA_038061615.1 Patescibacteria group bacterium
AGAATCGGTAGTTAAAGTAATAATATGAAGATGAGGAGCAATCCCCCGCTTTTTAAGCTTTTCGACTTTTATTTTTAGATTGTCAAGAATTTTTTGAGCAATCTGTTTCCCGTCAATTCTCATTATTAGCCTATTCCTATAAAAGTGGCTGAGGCTACGTGGTCGTTTGGATTTGAATATCTCATAAGAATAACTCCCTGAGTATCCCGGGCAAGTCTAGGAATAGAGGAAATTTCAAGCTTTACGACCTGACCTTTTTTGGATGTAATAATAATTTCCTCACAATTTGTCGGAATTACTTGGGCGAATGCAACTTTTCCTGTTTTTGAAGTTACTTTTGCAACTTTCGCACCCTTTCCGCCTCTGCTCTGTCCTCTGAAGAGCTTGCATGCAGTTTTTTTGCCAAGACCGTTTTCCATAATTGTTAGGAGATCATCCTTTCCTTCTTTATTTATTACATCCATTCCGATTACAATATCATCTCCATCGAGCCTAATTCCCCGAACTCCCTGAGTTGCTCTTCCCGTTGGTCTTACTCCTTTTTCGGAAAATCTAATAGCTTTGCCGTTTTTGGTTGCTAAAATAATATCATTCTCACCGCTTGTCAGCTCGCTCCATGCAAGTTCATCGCCTTTCTCAAGTTTTATTGCTACAATTCCGTTTCGTCTTATATTCTCAAAATCTTTTATTCTGGATTTTTTAACAGTCCCTTTTCGTGTTGTTAAAGAAACATATTCACTTTTATCGTCTTTTCCATAATTTATAAATGATTCGACTTTTTCCCCTTGCTCAATATTTAGTAAATTAACTATTGCCGTACCCTTGCTCGTTCGGGCTGATTCATTAATATCGTAAGCCCTAAGCTGATAAACTTTTCCCCTATTCGTAAAGTACAAAAGATTATCGTGGGTTTGTGCGTATCGAATGTAAGCAATGCTATCCTCTTCTTTTGTTGTCATTCCTTTAATCCCTTTTCCGCCTCTATGCTGGGTTTTAAAAGAAAGCATGCTTTGCCTTTTTATGTAACCTGTTTCTGTTAAAGTAATAACAGTGGGCTCGTTTGTAATTAAGTCCTCATCGGAAAACTCGCCTACTTTGCTTTTAAAGACCTTTGTGCGTCTTGGGTCTTGGTATTTTTCTTTAAGTTTTGCAAGTTCATCTCTTACGACTTTTAGAATTTTTTGCGGACTTTCCACTAAATCTCCCAGATATGCTATTGTTTCCCCAACCATTACGTACTCATCCTCAATTTTTTGCCGTTCAAGTGCCGCAAGGCGTCGCAACTGCATGTCCAAAATTGCCGTTGCTTGAATCTCTGTTAATTTAAATCTTGTTATTAAGTTGCTCTTGGCATCTTCCTGATCTTTTGATTCCCTTATAGTTTTTATCACTGCATCGATATTATCAACTGCAATCTTTAGTCCCTCTAGGATATGAAGCCTTGCCCGGGCGACCCGAAGTTCGTATTCTGAGCGTTTTTTTACTACTAAAAATCTATGTTTAAGATATTCCTCTATTATTGTCTTAAGATTTAGTGTTTGAGGTGTGCCGTTTACAAGTGCCACAACATTTGCAGAAAAAATTGTCTGAAGACTCGTGTGCTTGAATAAGTTATTTAATACTTTTCTCGGCGCGGCATCACGCTTAAGCTCAATTACGATTCTCATCCCGTGTCTGTCTGATTCATCCCGAAGATCGGAGATTCCTTCGATTTTCTTGTCTTTTGCAAGCTCTGCAATTCGGGCTACCAAAAGCGCCTTATTTACCTGGTAAGGGAGTTCTGTAACGATTATCGCTGATTTTCCCTGTCCAATGTCTTCTATGTCTGCCTTGCCTCTTATTAAAATCCTTCCCCGTCCGGTCATATAGACATTTTTTATTTCGTTTATATCGTAAATTGCACCCGCGGTTGGAAAATCCGGACCTTTTATAAACTCTAAAAGCTCATCGATAGTTGTAGCCGATGTTAATACGGGCAGATCTTCTTTCAGGTTTTTTTCAAATTTCGTTTTATCAATCGTGAATATGACGGCATCAATTACCTCCGAAAGATTGTGGGGAGGAATTTTGGTTGCCATTCCCACTGCAATTCCTTCACTTCCCATTAATAGAAGATTTGGTAATTTTGCAGGCAAAAATACGGGTTCCTTTAAGGTCGCATCAAAGTTATCGAGATAATCAACCGTTTCTTTTTCGAGATCAAAAAGCATCTCCGAAGTTATTCCTGCCATGCGGGCTTCGGTGTAACGCATTGCAGCAGGCGGATCTCCATCCATAGAACCAAAATTTCCCTGCCCGTCAATTAAAGGATATCTCAGGGAAAAATCTTGTGCGAGACGTACCAGAGCATCATAAATTGGCATATCTCCGTGAGGATGATATTTTCCCATTACTTCTCCGACAATCTTGGCGCTCTTTGAATATTTTGCGCTGTGAGTTAACCCCATCTCGTGCATTGCAAAAAGGATTCTTCGATGGACTGGTTTTAGACCGTCTCTAACATCTGGGAGTGCGCGTTGGACAATAACAGACATCGCGTAATCCAGATACGCGCTTTTCATCTCTTTAGTTATTTCGGTTTTATTAACTTTTCCAATATCTGCCATAAAATAAAAATTAGCGTATAGGGTTTAGCGGTTAGGGTTTAGTTATTTGAATTTAACTATACGCTATACGCTATTTGCTAAACGCTATGTTTTAATTGCTCGCTTTATTTCAGCGAGTGCTTCTTGTTTTCCTTTCCAATCTTTTATTTTTACCCATTTTCCCGGTTCTGTTTTTTTGTAGTTTTCAAAAAAATATTTTATATTTTTTTTGGTTTCTTCCGGAATATCTGATACATCGTTATAATCTTTAAACTTCGGATCGACTTTGGGCATTGGGACCGCAACGATTTTATTATCGATCCCCGCTTCGTCTTCCATCTCAAGCATGCCTATCGGTCTTGAAGGAATTACGACTCCCGGAACAACGGGTTTACTCGATAAAACTAAAACATCTACCGGATCTCCGTCATCTGCCAAAGTTCCGGGGACAAAGCCGTAATTGAATGGATAATTCATTTCGGTAAAAAGAAACCTGTCCACAAAAATTACACCAGAATCTTTATCAATCTCATACTTTACCGAAACTCCCTGAGGAATTTCGATAAAAACATTTATCTCCTCCGGCGGATTCTTCCCGGCCGATAATTTTTTAATATCCATACTTCAGCAATTTACCATTTACCATTTGAAATCATAAATCTAAAGTCGCTAATTTCGTCCGCCTTATCTTACTTTTCGTCTTTTCAGTATTATTCATACACGATTCAAAGAGCGATTAATGGCGGACTTCAGATGTCTAAAGTCGCCATCTTCGCGTTTGATTGAATAAAGTGTTTTCGCGGCGGAACCTCATCTCCCATAAGCATTGTAAAAACCGCATCTGCTTCTTCGGCATCGTCAATTGTTATTTGTTTTAAAATTCTGTTTGCGGGATTCATTGTTGTTTCCCAAAGCTGATCAGGATTCATTTCTCCCAAACCCTTGTATCTCTGAATATTAATTATATTTTTTGCGCCTTTTGCCCTAATTGATCCAATTATTTTTTCTTTCTCATCATCAGAGTATGCATACTGTATATCTTTGCCTATTTGTATTTTATAAAGCGGCGGTTGGGCAATATATAAAAATCCTTCTTTGATGATATCCGGCAAGTGCCGGTAGAAAAATGTGAGAATAAGTGTTTCTATGTGCTCGCCGTCTACGTCTGCATCGGTCATTATGATTACGCGATGATATCTTAGTTTATCAAATCTTATGCTCTCCCCTATTCCCATTCCCAAAGCAATAATAAGATTTTTTAGCTCTTCGTGTTCAATTATTTTATCAAGCCTTGCCCTTTCCGTATTTAATATTTTTCCGCCTATTGGAAGAATTGCCTGAAATTTTCTGTCTCTTCCCTGTTTTGCCGATCCTCCTGCAGAATCTCCCTCTACTATATATAGTTCGGAGACAGCCGGGTCTTTTTCCTGGCAGTCCGCAAGTTTTCCCGGAAGTGATGAGCCTTCAAGCGCTCCTTTTCGAAGTATCGCTTCTTTAGCGGCTTTTGCCGCAAGTCTTGCCTTGGCTGCTAAAAAAACTTTTTCTAAAATCCTCCTTGCGTCACTCGGATTTTCCTCAAAATAAGTACTTAAGCCTTCCTTAACAATTGTTTGAACAAGAGGTTGGATTTCTGCATTTCCCAGCTTTCCTTTTGTCTGTCCTTCAAACTGAATCTTATCTTGGGGCATTTTTACAAAAAGAACTGCGGTTAATCCTTCTCTCGTGTCGTCTCCTGTAATTGAATCCTCATCACTTTTGAAACTTCCGACCTTTTTTCCGTAGTCGTTTATTGCACGCGTTAAAGCCATTCTAAAACCGGTTAAATGAGTTCCGCCGTTTACCGTATTTATTACATTTACATAACTTTCTACATTTTCCGAGTAGCCGTTGTTATATTGAAGCGCGGCTTCAACTTCCACTTCTCCCTGATGCTTGCCTACGAATATTGCTTTATGAAGAGGGTCTTTATTTTCATTAAGCCTTGAAACAAGAGAGGTTATTCCTCCCTCAAAATAATAATGAACTTCTTTTGGCGTATCTCCCCTTAAATCAAAAAAATGAAAGTAAAGGCTTGGAACAAGATAAGCCCTTTCTCTTATTGCTTTCTTTACAATGTCAAAATCAAATTCTATAGTTGAGAAAACTTGTTTATCCGCAAGAAAAGTTACAGTTGTTCCGGATCTTGCATCATTTTTTAATGCGGAAATATCAAGTTTTGATTTATCTATTTGTTTTACCGCTGATTTTGGTGTTCCTCTTTGATACTCCTGAGCGTAAATTTTCCCATCTCTTCTTACCTCGACCCACATCCATTCCGATAGCGCATTTACAACAGAACTACCTACCCCGTGAAGACCACCAGAGATTTTATATGCAGATCCGCCGAATTTTCCTCCTGCGTGAAGTTTTGTCATAACGATTTCAAGCGCGGATTTTTTAAATTGGGGCATTATGTCAACAGGGATTCCCCGGCCGTCATCTACAACAGTTGCCGAGCCATCAGGATTAAGGCTTATCCAAACATTTTTGGCAAAACCGGCCAATGCTTCATCAACCGCATTGTCTATGATTTCTCTAAGAGTTTCGTGAAGACCGATAACATCGGTTGA
>JBBTYY010000025.1:0-9495 GCA_038061615.1 Patescibacteria group bacterium
AATCTGGGCAGGCAGAAAAGAGTAAAGGTAGGTAAAATCAGATGTTTTTACGATAATAAAAACGAAAATGTAGAAATTTATAAAGTTGAACATCCAATAAGCAAAATTCCTGTTTATCTTATAAAAGATAAAAAATATCTGGATATAGCTAAATTTCCGGACACCTTCGCCTTTTTCTCCCTGGCAATTGCAGAGATTATAAAAAATAATATTCTTTCCTGGACTCCGGATATAATTCATTGTAACGATGTCCATACCAGCTTGGTGCCGCTCCTTTTAAAAGAAAAAAGGGTTCAAGTCAAGACACTTTTAACAATCCATAATCTTTCTCACCAGGGAAGAACAAGTATTGACGTACTGAATAAATTAAAAATAGAAGCCTCCAAATGTGCGGTTTTGCACTGGGAGATAAAGTCAAGAAAAGTGAATTTTTTGACAGAGGGTATAATACACGCAGATGCGATAACCACAGTCTCCCCAACATATTCCAGAGAAATTTTGACAGAAGAGTACGGATGCGGTTTGGAAGATGTGCTTTTGGGGAGAGAAGGCAGAATCTTTGGCATACTCAACGGAATTGATAATAATTGGCACCATATGATGGCCAATAGGATGGTCAAATATCCATATTTGCTGACAAAAGAAAACATTGCGAAAAATAATACATTAAACGTTTACTCGTGGGAGGAAGGGAAAAAGTTAAATAAACTATACTTGCAAAAAAAACTTGGATTAAGAGTAGACCAGTCAATACCCTTGGTTTCTTTTATTGGCAGGTTCGATCCATATCAGAAAGGGGTCGATATTATCCACAAGATGCTGCGCAGACTCAATTTGGAAAAGTATGAGTTTGTCATTTTAGGCTCAGGCGATCCGCATTGGGAAGAAAGATTTCAGTGGCTTGCCAAATTTTATCCCAAAAATATTTCCTGCAATTTCATTTTTGACGAAGTTTTGGCTCATCAGATTTATGCCGGATCAGACTTTATCCTCATACCTTCCAAGTTTGAACCATGCGGTTTGGTGCAGATGGTTGCCATGTTTTTCGGAACAGTGCCAATTGCCCATGCAACCGGCGGTCTTCGTGATTCTATAAAAGACGATGAAACCGGTTATCTTTTTAATAAGTACTCCTCTGCCTCTCTGGAAAATTCTTTAAGTAAAGCTATTGGTATTTGGTTACAAGATAGAAAACGATATAGAACAATGGTTGAAAATGCTATGAAAATGGATTTTTCCTGGGATAAAAGCGCACGAGAATATTTAAATCTTTACCAGAGGTTAATAGACGGAGAGTTATAAAGAGTACCTGCAATCGTTACCCGCAGAATCGCTACCTGAAAGGTGGAATATCGCGGCTAATCAACAAAAACCGAAGGCAAATTTATAACCCTAGGTTCTTCAACTCTATCCATAAAGATTGGCCTCTCATCATGATTTGTATAAGCACTTTTGGCAACAATCCCCAAGTCAGGATCATGTGCCACAATCCGCCCACCTATAACAGCTATATACTGTCCTGGATAAGTTTCAAGAAGCTCGGGCAGATTTTCTTTAAACCATTTATGGTCAGTTCGAAAATGAGGGTTTTCTTTCATATTCCAATTCACAATGATTATAATTCTTATCGGCAGATAAGTCAAATCTATGAGGCTAAAATATGCAGTTCCGAAGAGTCGTTCGAACCTAGAACATTTTAAAAATCTAACTGATCATGAGTCGAACTTTTCTAGTCTCGAAAAATTGCAAAAAAGAAATAATTAAAGATTTTAGCTTCGGGTGAGCCGCCGGCGAGTCGAACGCCGAACCGATTCCTTAAGAGGGAATTGCTCTGCCAATTGAGCTAGCGGCCCTCGTACGCTTTATAAAAAAGCGCTGATTTAGTATACTATAAGAGGTTTATCATAACAATACTTGCGCCTGTAGCTCAATGGATAGAGCACTTCGCTTCGGACGAAGGGGTTGGGGGTTCGACTCCCTTCAGGCGCGCCACGTACAGAATCGTAGATTCTTACGTGGCTGAGACGTTAAATTTTGAAAAAATTTTTACGTCTCGCCGTAGAGTAGATTTCTACCTCTTCTCCTATCCCATAGCTTTATCTTAAGTCTTGTGGTACAATGCTTGTCTAAATTATGGGAATTATGAAAAGACTCAAGGATTGGCTCAATTCTATAGTCCAATTTGCAAAAACCCACAAAATTATTACTTTTTTTGTACTTCTTGCACTTATAGTAATCTTATTTATCTTAAAACCCGGCAGACAGACTCCAATTACCACGGAAAAAGTAAGAAGAGAGAATATTTCCCAAACAATTTCTATAACAGGAAATATTGATTCCAACAGCACTGCGAATTTAAGCTTTAGGATTTCAGGAAAGTTGGTTTATCTAGGCACTAAGAAGGGAAACTATGTTTATGCCTATCAGGCAATAGGAGCAATGGATGAGCGAACGGTCCAAAAAAATTTAGAGATTGCCTTAATTGATTATTCAAAACAAAGACTAACTTTTGATCAGACTCTTGAGAAAAATCAAAACAGAACACCCGCAGAGGCTCTAAATATTGACATGAAACGGATCCTTGAGAACAATCAGTTTGATCTTGATAAGGCGATAAAATCCGTAGAGCTTTCGGATTTAGCAAAACAGGATTCTGTTTTAACAACTCCGATCTCCGGAATTGTTACTCGGTCGGATGTGGAAACTGCAGGAGTGAATATTTCTTCGACAACCACTTTTACAGTCACAGACTTAAGTTCGCTTACTTTTAAGATGGACGTTGACCAGGCAGATATTGGAAAAGTAAGGCAAGTCCAAAAAGTAAAAGTTGTGCTTGATGCCTATCCGGATGAAACATTAAGTCTAACAATAGATAGGATAGACTTTGTTTCCCACACAACTTCAACAGGAGGAACCGCTTTTACAGTATATGCAAATCTTGCGGGTAATCCGGATAATAAATACAGAGTGGGAATAAATGGAAATGCAGAAATTATAACCAATGAAAAAAAAGATGTTCTTACGATTCCTGTCTCAAGCATAACAGAGGATAATAAAGTGTTTGTAAAAACAAAGACAGGATTTGAAGAAAGAAAAATAAAGACAGGTCTTCAAAGCGATACAAGAGCGCAAGTGATAAGCGGGCTTTCGCAAAATGATGATATAGCTGTTGAGCCAACACTTGTTCCCAAAAAGACACAAGGAATATTTCCCGCTGGATTTTTTGGAAGATAAAATGACTCATGAAGAAAACAAACCTCATACGACTTGAAAATGTAACCAAAGATTACAATCTCGGAGATTTAGTAATAAAAGTTTTAAAAGGAATAACTCTTAAAATAGACGAGGGTGAATTTGTTGCGATACAGGGAAGATCCGGCTCGGGAAAATCGACATTGATGAATATCCTCGGCCTTTTGGATATTCCAACAACGGGAGCATATTTTCTTCAAGATTCAAATGTATCAAAATTTAAAGAAGACGAATTATCATACCTTAGAAACAAAAAAATCGGATTCGTTTTTCAGTCTTTTAATTTACTTGCGAGAGCAACAATTTTTGAGAACGTTGTTCTTCCGGGAATTTACGCGGGGAAAAGCGAGAAAGATAGAGAAAATACAGCAACAAGTATTTTAGAAAAAATTGGACTGTCTGAGCATATTAACAAAAAACCCAATCAGCTCTCCGGAGGACAACAACAAAGAGTTGCGATTGCAAGAGCTTTGATGAATAATCCTGACATTATCCTGGCAGATGAACCAACCGGAAATTTGGACACAAAATCAGGACAGGAAGTTATAAATTTATTAAAAATCTTACATAAACTGGGAAAAACAATTATTCTCATAACGCATGAGAAAGATATTGCTCAACAGACGGATAGAATTATAAACTTGACTGATGGAAGAATAGATTAATTATGGATATAAACGAACTTTTCAAACTTTCGTATAAAGCAATAAACGCAAACAGGCTTAGAAGTTTTTTAACAATGCTTGGGATTGTCATTGGAGTTTTCGCGATTATTTTATTAGTTTCAATAGGAACCGGACTTCAGACATTTATTACAAATCAGATAGCAGGACTCGGTTCAAACCTTATTTTCGTTATTCCGGGAAGAATAGGAGGAGCAAGAACTCCGGGCGGAGTTGTATCCAATAAATTAGTAGTTGCCGATGCTAAAACTTTGCAGTTAAAACTTAAAGAGAAAGCAAATGTTGCGCCTGTTGTTTCGCAAATTACAACAGTTAAATATAAAAATAAAGAGAATAAAGGAACTACTGTTTTTGGGACAACTTCAAACTATCCAAAGATTGTTCAAAATGCAACAATAGCACGGGGAAGTTTTTTCTCCAAAAGCCAGGAACAGTCCGGAGCAAGAAGCGCAGTTATAGGACAGACGGTTCTAAGTAATTTATTCTCTTCTCAAAATCCTATCGGAAAAAGATTTTTTATAGGAAATAATATATATACGGTAATAGGAGTGGTAAACAAAAGAGGCGCGGTTTTTGGAATCGACCAGGATAATGTTGTACTTATTCCGCTTTCTTCCGCTCAAAGACAATTCGGGTTAACTCATGTAAACACTATATTTATTTCGGTAAATTCCTCTTCCCTTGTTCCAAGAGTTAAAGACCAAACCAAAAAAATTTTACTCGGGCACTTAACAGAAGATGATTTTACTATTCAAACCGCTGAGTCAACGCTTTCTATTGTTTCAAATATTACAAACATTCTATCTATTGCTCTTGGGGGCATTGCTGCGATATCATTATTAGTTGGAGGAATCGGAGTTGCAAATATAATGCTTGTATCTGTAACAGAGCGAACCAGGGAAATTGGGCTTAGGAAAGCTCTCGGTGCCCGAAGAGCCGATATATTAAAACAGTTTTTGCTTGAAGCAACAATGCTTTCCTTAACAGGAGGAATAATTGGAATTATATTAGGACTTCTCGGATCAATAGTGCTTGCAAGATTTCTTGTTTCTCAGGTAACTTTATGGTCTGTCTTTATAGCTTTCGGTTTTTCTGTTGCGATAGGGATTATATTTGGAATGGCTCCTGCAATAAGAGCTTCAAAACTTTCCCCAATAGAAGCTTTAAGGTATGAATAATAAATTCTTATCTTTTATAAAATTTTTAATTGGTTGGCCAATTTCAATCGTTGCAATTTTTTTTATCGTCAGGATTATATTCTCACAATTTAATCTTGTTACGCCTTACATAAAAACTCCTACATTGTTTCCATTTATAGCCGGAGTCGTTTGTTTTATTTTATTTTATTTTGGAAGAGCTTTTGTCTGGAAAAAACTTTTGGAAGAAAGGGGACATAACATTGAATTTAAAGAGGTTTCTTTTTTGTGGGGACTGTCCGAGCTTAAAAGATTTGTGCCTGGAAATATTTGGTCTTTTTTAGGAAGGGCGTTCTCTTTCTCAAAAAAGGGAGTCGATAACAAAACAGTCATTTCCTTAATTTTTGCAGAAATAGGATTATTTGTTATTGCAAGCTTACTCTTGTCTCTTTTTTCGATTCAGTTTATTCTGCCTTATGTTTTTTCTATACATACCTATTCAATTTTTGTAATTCCCCTGATAACTTTTTCTACATTTTTGACTGCCTTGATTTTCATATTTAATAAAAACTATTTTAATAAATCCAGACTTAAGTTTTTAAAAAATTTTCTTCCAAATTTTAATCCTTATACCAATTTTGTTCTTTTATCTATTACCGTCGTCTCATTGTTTTTCTTTGGTCTTGGAACATTCCTAACAATAGCGTCTGTGGTCTATTTACCGGTAAATTTTATTCTTCCATTGATAGGTTTTTTTGTTTTATCTCTTTTTATAGGCTTCCTGTCTTTTGTAACTCCTATGGGGCTTGGGGTAAGAGAAGGAATAATATCGATCGGACTTTCTCAGATATTAACTCTTCAGGCGGCCGGATTTGCCGCTATCTTTGCAAGAATTGTTCTTATTCTATCGGAAATAATTTTCATTTTGCTTGCGACTTTTTGGAAAAATATAAAAGGCGGTAAATTCCTGAAGATAGAAAATTACATTAAAAATCATTTACACGAAATTATATTGCTTTTAATGATTGCTGCTTACATAATGTATTTCTTGGGAGCCAGTTTTTTAAGGTACGATAATTTTTTTACAGGGAGATTTGATCTGGGAAATATGGATCAGGCGGTATGGAATACAATACACGGACGGATTTTTAAAATAACAGACCCAAACGGGACAGACATAATCTCGCGTCTTTCCTTTCATGCGGATTTTCTCCTTATACTGATTTCTCCTCTTTATTTAATCTGGTCACATCCTAAAATGCTGCTCCTTCTTCAATCGGTAGTTTTGGGATCTGGCGCGTTATTCGTATACTTGATTTCCAAAAACGTTTTAAAAAATAAAAACATATCTCTCGCTTTTTCTCTTGCCTACCTCTTAAATCCATCTCTTCAATTTGCTAATTTGTATGATTTTCATCCGGTTACACTTGCGACAGCTTTTTTGCTCGGCGCTTTTTATTTTCTTATTAAAAAAAGGCATCTTTGGCTTTCGATTTTCCTAATATTAGCGGCTTTGACTAAAGAGCAGGTTTGGGTTATCGCATCTTTATTTGGAATCTATTTATTTTTTGTTGATAAAAAAAGATTTCTAGGAATTTTATTAACAGTTTTTTCACTGAGTGTTTTTTATTATTTAATTGCTAAAGCGATACCAATGGCTCGGGGAGCCCAACATTTTGCTCTTTCTTATTATTCCGACTTTGGAGAAAGTCCTCTTGTTATTATTAGAAACATATTTCTATCGCCTGGTAAAATAATCGAAACATTACTTCATAAAGAACAGCTTATTTATTTAATAAGGATTTTTTCTCCTTTAGGATTTTTATCACTGTTTTACCCTATGATTCTTGTTTTTACTCTTCCGGATTTTTTTATAAATTTATTAAGCAATAATTCGCAGCTTAGAGAAATATATTATCAATATACGGCAGCTATTACGCCCTTTATTTTTATTTCCGCAATTTATGGAGTATCTATTTTGAGAAAACGGTTTTCTCAATTACCCCTTAAATTTTTCACTTGGTATTTACTAATAGCCGCTATTTTAGGCGCTTATTACATTGGTCCTTTACCCGGATCAAAAAATCCAGGCATTAGCATGTTCACCCGCCAACTTGCGGAAAGAAAAATTATCAGCGAATTTCTTGAAGGCATACCGCCTCAATTTAGTATAGCCTCAACAAACAATCTTGGCTCCCATTTATCTCGCCGTCAAAAAATATATACGATTCCCGTTGGAATAGACAAAGCAGACATGATTGTTTTTCTTTTAAATGACCCCTTTGCGCAGCCTTCTTTAAAAACACAGATAGAAATAGCAAAAAAAATGAAAAAAGATAAAAATTATATTCAGGTTTTTAAACAGGGCGACTTTATAGTTTTTGAAAAGAGAAATTTGTACCTCGAAGGGGACGAGAAAAGAATAAAGCAAGTTAAGCTGTTTCCTTTGTCTATTCCATCGCTTGCTCACAGAGACTATGAAAAAGGAGAAATTAGAATAGAAAAGAAAGCAGAAGCTAATAAATCATTTACAAGCTACATTGCTTCTTATTCCTCAGACGGACTTAAGACTTATACGCTTTTAAACATTCCAAACACACCTAAACCTGCGAATGGCTTTCCTGTTGTTATCGTAAACCACGGATATATAAATCCTGCAGGTTATGATACTGTCTCTTCCTACAAAAGCATTGCCGATTATTTTTCTCAAAAGGGATATTTAGTATTAAAGCCCGATTACCGAGGCAATGGCAAGTCCGAAATCGACAACAAGGCCTTGATGCGCTTTGCGTATCCAATTGATGTAATGAATTTAATTTCTTCAATTCCCAGTATCAAAGAAGCAAACAGTAATTCAGTCTACTTATGGGGGCATTCAATGGGGGCGGAGGTAACTTTGAAGGTAATTGAAATAATAGGAAAAAACGATGAGTTTTCAAAAAGTGTTAAAGCCGCTGTCTTGTGGGCACCTGTAACAGACCCTCTAAGATGGTTTTCAAGACAAAACCTTCCAAGACTTGAGGAGAGTGTAATCACTCCTTTTCCATACTCAAAAACTTTTCAGATTCTGGGAAAACCGGAAGACAACCCCAAGCTTTGGGAAAGTATCTCGCCTCTATCATATCTTGGGGATATAACAATCCCCATACAGATAGTTCATGGTACAAATGATGAAATCGTGCCTTACCAATGGGGAATAGAGCTATTTAATGATCTTAAAAGTCTTTCAAAAAATACAAGACTTAATCTTTATGATAACGCCGGCCATAATCTAAATCCTAAGCGGGGAGAAGTTTTGGATGACTCCTTAATGTTCTTTAAGAGTTTTTAGAAATGTAGTTTTTATAGGAGAGTCTTACTCTGTTTCTATTTAGAAAAACATATATTCCGTAAGCAAAAACTATCAAAGCGCCGAGTTGAATAGCAAAAGGCGAACCAAAGCGATCGGCAACAATGCCAATCTGAAAACTTCCAAAAGGAGCCATTCCGAAAAGCATAAGGGTATAGATACTTAAAACCCTTCCTCTTATATTATCCGAAACCATATGCTGGATAGTTGTATTAATCATAGAAAACTGCATAATAAGTCCGGCGCCGGAAACAAATAATATAGGAAGTGCGAGCAAAAAACTTTTTGTAAGCGAGAATAATACAAGAGATACCGCAAAGGCCGTATTCCCACCGAGTATGAAAACCAACGGGTTTATTTTTTTTGAATAAGCAGAAACTATAAAAGCAGATAAAAGAGCACCTGCTCCGGTTGCCGAATAGAGATAACCCAAGGCGGCTGCATCTTTATGATAGATATTTTGAACAATCACGGGCAATATAGTGCTATATGACCAGCCAAAGATAGATGTTACGGCAGAGAAGATAAGAAGCATTTTAATTACAGGATGCGTAAATGAATAACGCAGACCTTCTTTTATAGCAGCCATCGGGTGAGGGTGAGCTTTTGGAGACTCTTTACTAACCTTTATAAAATAAAGCGCAATAATCACTGCAATAAAAGATAAGCCGTTTAAAATAAATGTTCCGCCGGTTCCGATTAATTTGATTAAAATACCCGCAACCCCGGGACCAATAACGCGGGAGGCATTAAACGTTGTCGAGTTAAGAGCAATAGCCGAGGCCAAATCTTCTTTACCAACCATTTCTACAACAAAAGTCTGGCGCGCAGGATGATCCAAGGCAGTTACTGTTCCTAGGAGAAATGCCAAAATTCCTATCTCCCATAAGTTTATGAGATTAAAAACCGTTAGAAATCCCAAGATTAAAGCAAGAATCATGGAAAGAGTTTGTGTTATGTATAAAAGCGTTTTTTTATTGTAACGATCTACGATTACTCCGCCAAAAATTCCAAAAATTAAAACCGGCAAAAGACTTAATGCAGAAATGGTTCCTACCCAAAAGGCAGAATTGGT
>JBBTYY010000025.1:9595-29453 GCA_038061615.1 Patescibacteria group bacterium
AAACCGGCAAAAGACTTAATGCAGAAATGGTTCCTACCCAAAAGGCAGAATTGGTAAGCTCTAGAACAAGCCAACCTAAAGCGACAATCTGAAGCCATGTTCCAACCAGAGAAATAAGCTGACCTGAAAAAAATAAACGGTAATTTTTATGATTAAATGCGGGAAAAGCTTTTAACACCTTTGCAGTCCATCCGATTGACTCTCCAAGATTTATTTCCTGACTAACGTCTGTAATATATTTATCTTCGCGTTTAATAGCCATTGCCTTGCTTAAGCCTCCGGTTCTTATTAAGCAGAATTTAAAGAGTATAAGAGGTTAATCTATTTATTATATTTGATTTATAAAAACTCTGTCAACAGAATAGCACTTGACAATATCCGGTAAAAAGATCTATATTGAATTATAGAAATATTTAAATCTTTCGATATATGAATCAACAAGCGTTAAAAATATTTAGGGCACTTTCAAATAAAACTCGCGGGGAAATAATAAAAAAACTCCTCAATCAAAAAGAGATCTCCTGTCAACAGTTATCAGGAACATTCTCTCTGTCTCAACCGACACTATCTCATCATTTTAATAAGTTGATAGATACAAATATTCTTCAAGTTAGAAAAAATGGAGCTATGCATTATTACAGCATCAATAAAAAATACCTTAAAAATCTTGGTATAGATATTGATCAAGCAGTAAAATCATAAAGGAGGTGAAATAAGATGAAACCGAATGAAGAATTTGGAAAACTCGCATCGGAAGAACGGATAGAAAAAGCGGAGAAAGCGTTACAAGAAAACGGGTTTAAAGTTGAAGTGTTTGAAAACTCACAGGAAGCTAAAAAGAAAGTATTGGAACTTCTCCCCAAAGGGGCCGAAGTTTTTACCATGACTTCCCAAACTTTGGAAGCTATAGGACTGGATAAGGAAATCAATGAGTCCGGTAAATATAGTGCCGTTAGGCCAAAGCTTTTTGCCATGGATAGAAATACCCAGGCTCGAGAGATGGCAAAACTGGGAGCTTCCCCGGATTAGGTGGTATCTTCAGTCCACGCAGTCACAGAGGATGGTCATCTTTTAATCGCCTCAACTCCGGCAGTCAGCTTTCCGCAGAAGCATATGCGGGAGGAAAGATTATCTTTGTTGTAGGTACACAAAAAATTGTCAAAGACACCCAGGAAGGTTTGAGACGAATATATGAATATTCTTATCCGCTAGAAGATGCGCGAGCTCAAAAAGCCTATGGCATGAGAAGTAATGTGAGTAAAATTCTTATTATAAATAAAGAAATAGTTTCTGGAAGAATAACATTAATTCTTGTAAAAGAGGCCCTTGGTTTTTAAATTTACTCTTGTAAATTAACCCCTAAAAGCTTTACTATAATAGTATGGTTACCGTCGTTAAGGCCTCGGGGGAAAAAGAGCCATTCTCCGAAATTAAGGTTCGAAATTCTATAAGAAGATCGGGAATTCCTCAAGAAATTCAGGAACAAGTCTTAGCGCATATAAAAACAAAGATTTATGAAAATATTCATACATCCGAAATCTACAAGCACATTATTGAATTTTTAGAAACTTCGCCTCAGCCTTTTAATAAAACGAGGTATACGCTCAAGCAGGCAATAATGGATCTTGGACCAACAGGATATCCGTTTGAAGACTACGTTGCCGAAATCTTAAAAACAGAGGGATATCAAACCCAGGTTAGACAAGTTTTGGAAGGAAATTGCGTGTCTCATGAGATAGATGTTATTGCTCAAAAAGAAGACAAAAAGATCTTAATTGAAGCTAAGTTTCATAACAGCCCCGGAATAAAATCTGATGTACATGTTTCTTTATATACAAAAGCACGTTTTGATGATCTAAGAGATAAGTATAATTTTACCCAAAGCTGGATTGTTACGAATACAAAAGTAACTACGGATGGGATAGAGTATGCGCTCTGCAATGGAATAAAAATTATTGGGTGGAACTACCCGCAGACAGGAAATTTGCGGGACTTGGTAGAAAAAGCAAAGCTTTATCCAATAACAGCTCTCCAGTCGCTTTCGCAATCGCAAAAACAATTACTCTTGCTTCATGGAACCGTTCTCTGCAAAGATATTTGTTTAAATCCTAATATTATTAGGATCTTAGATCTTCCCATAGAAAGGCAAGAAAAAGCTGTCCTGGAACTGGAATTTTTATGCAATGCAAATAACGATTCTATAAATCTTTAGCAAGTTTTATTCTTTCATATCTGTCTGCTAAATATCCATTTGGAACGGTTGTAAGCTTATCTGCATAAAGTAAAAATCCATTTCGAATAGTATGATCTCCAAAACGATCGTTAATTGAATCAATTGCAGACATTAAACTATTCTTCTTTGAAGAATCAAAAAGAGAAAGAGGTAAATTTTCTTTTTCTTCAAGATTTGAAACCCAAACGCTTATTTGTCTTATATAAGAGTCTTTTGCAAAAAACATTTCTTTATCATCCCCAAGCAAACTTTTGAACAGATGAAACACTTCCTTGGAATCATCAAAATAAAAACTGTAAGTTTTGCGTTTATGAATATCTATGTTTCCCCTTAAAGAAAATCCCAGTGTTCTTGCTTTTTTATTGAGTCTTCTAAGTTTTATTGATATTTCTTCCAAAAGTTCATAAGTATTTTGAAGTATTTTTCTTTTATCATATTCGTTTTGGGGTAAACAGTAATTTCTACCAATAGATTTAACAGACGGAGGCGCTGTATAAGAAATAATAGAACTATCGTCAAGTCCTTCGGAAATATTTTTAAGAAATCGTGCCTCTGCTTTTCCAAATTCAAGAACTAACCGGTCGTACGAGATACTGCGAAGATGAGGAAATGTTGTAACTCCTATTTTATTTAACCTGTCTTTAATTCTCTCTCCAATTCCGCAGATATCTGTAAGCTTTGCGCTTTTATAAACCTTATTAAGATCTTCCGGTTTTATTTCAAAAACTCCATCCGGTTTTTTAAGACCGGAGGCAAGCTTTGCCAAAAGTTTATTGTAAGAAATTCCTATAGATGCGGTTATGTATTCGCCGATCTCTTCTTTTATTCTTTTTTTAATTATTGATATGATTCCATCGGCTCCATTGAACAAATGGACAGTCGGTGTTATATCCATAAAAACCTCATCTATTGAAAAAAGTTCAACTAGGGGAGAGTAGTCCTTGCAGATATTTAAAAACTTTTTGGAAACTTCAAAGTATTTTACAAAATCCGCAGGAACAAGTTTTACATCAGGACAGATTTTTTGAGCTTCCCATGAACGGGCTCCTGTTTTAATCCCCAGTTTTTTTGCCTCTCTGCTGCTTGCAATTATGCACGTTCTGCCGTTTGCTGCGGTAACTCCCATAGGTTTTCCCCGCAAATTAGGATTATATTGCTGTTCAACGCTTGCAAAAAAAGAATCAAAGTCAATATGGATAATTCTCTGCATATCTTAAAAATAGTAGAAAATTATACGAAAAACAATAGAACAAAAGTAGACTTAGTAGGTCAGTTTAAAGTCCGTAAGAAGAAAGGGAGGCGTTGCCGATGTGAGTACGATGAAGAGTCATTATAAAAGAATCACATTGCAAAAAACCCGGAATTGTAGAGAATGCTCCGATAAATCCGTTATTTTTCAAAATCTCTATTGCATTATTATTAAAAGATCCATAGGGATACGCAAATATATTAACAGATTGTCCTGTATGTTCTTCAAGCTGTTTTTTACCCGTTTGAATTTCGTACTGAATTTTATCGGCTGAACCATTTGAAACTGCATAATGAGACCATGTGTGGTTTACGAAATAGGCAAGTCCGCTTTGTTTTATTTGCGAGATTTGATCCCAACTCATATTATCCTCTCCTCCTGTAAGTCCTGTTGCGATCATAAAATTTGCAGTAATACGATATTTTTGAAGAATGGGAAAAGCATATTCAAAAGCATCTTTATAACCGTCATCAATTGTTACAAGAATACTCTTTGGGGGCAAGGGAGTGCGGGACAAAAGAGCATTGATTAGAGTTGGCGCATTTATTGTATTGTATCCATTTTCCAAAAGATATTGCATTTGCCTGTCAAAGAATCCATTATCAACAGATAAAGAAGCTTGTCCTTTTCGAATAGCTTCTGATTGCGGCTGAATATGATGGTACAAAAGAACAGGGACAGATAAACAATAACCGGCTGCCTGTTCCGGCTTTTGATTGGCCAGCGCCGAAGATGCTATTTTTTCTTTATTTTTAACAACAGTCTTTAAGGTATTTGTTTGTCTTGCAGAAAAAAGAGAAGCCTTACATATAGACGACGTGCACGCTAAGGCAGGCGAGGGCATAGATTGATTTTTTTCGTAGTTTTTATTTTGATTTCTACCCGATGGCAATACAAAATATGTTAAAACTGCAGCAAAAAGAAAAAGGACTTGCCAAGCCCTCAAATTAGATTTTTTCATACTATAAACCCTTAGATGTTACCAAAATTTCTGCTATAAGTAAAACTCACGGATCTATAAGTTAGTATCCGGCTGCATTTACCAACTGATTTTGGATAACCCCGATTCGTGCGCTCCCGAGGTGGCGAAGCTGATAAAGAAGACGAAAAATTTCATATATCATATTTCTACTATTACAGATATTGGAAGATGGTCAGAACCTTTTGAATTCTCAACATTATAAGAATGTGTTTTAATATCTTTTGTTGTAAATATGTAATCTAATCGAGTATCAATTTCTTGGGGATTACATGCTGCACAACCCGTAGGATAAGCACTCCACGTAGGACTTGATGCTGGATCCGAATCTATCATTACCTTTTTTATTTTTTGTATGGTTGTGCTCTCGGGCACTGCGTTAAAATCACCCATTAAAATAGACATTTTTGTAGGTATTAATTTAAGAAGATCTTCTGCTTGCCTAGTTTGTATTTCCGATTCCTGCTGGTGAGTATGGACAAGGTGTGTGCTGAAAACATGAATTATTTTGTCTCCAACTCGTATATCTGCTTGAATTGCTGCGCGACTATCTTCTTCGGACAAAATATATTTTTTTGTTGAGACTATATTGTACTTCGTAAAAATTGCTGGCCCATCATTCCAGATTTTTCCTCCCCAGGCTTTCTTGATAGGTGCGAATGCATGATTATATCCCATTGCTTTTAGATATTTAATTGTTTCTCTTGATGGATCATCCTCTCTTACTTCTTGTAAACCAATAATACCTGCATCAGATTTTTTTAGAAAATCTGTTACCTGATCGAAGTAGCCATCAATCCAAATATTCCAAGAGAGTATTTTTAAAGTCATGAAGCAATTATATCAGAGGTTCGAATCCGTTTTTGAGCATAGTTTTAGTTTATTTATTTCTACTTTTACTTAAACTTTTAAGTTTTGTTAAGTCGCCTGCTATCAATGCTTCTTTCTTTACTCGAGACCAACCTTTAAGTTGGTTCTCCCTTCTCATTGCTTCAAGTCTTGATGGAAGTTCTTCGTGATAAACCAATGTAAAACCATCCCCATCCTTAGTAAATTTCGCCGCTTTCCAATCTTTGGTTAAATGCTGATTCTCCCGATTATGAAGGTTATTTGTTTGACCAATATAGAGTTCGTTAGTAGAGCTACGGAAAATGTAAACAAAAAAGGGCATGTGTTGTTTATACTAATAAAAGCAAAAGGAATATTATCCATAGCCCATTCGACTCCTTTCAGTCGCTCAGGGCATTCAACGCCAAATATAACACCCCTATCTATTAATCAAAGCTTCACTGCATCCGGCTGAAAGCCATGAGCAAGCGAAGCGCGTCGAATGGGTGGATGACGGGGATCGAACCCGCGGCCACCTGGACCACAACCAGGAGCTCTACCACTGAGCTACATCCACCACTTCACTTTGTTGCGACCCGGGCGCGAGTCGAACGCGCAACCTACTCCTTAGAAGGGAGTTGCTCTGTCCATTGAGCTACCGGGCCAATCAACTAAACCCAACATATTGTATCAAAAACACTCCCAACCCGCCAGCTTTGATTTAACCCTTAGACTCTTTTCTCCCTTGAAACTCTGAAGTCAGTAATTTTATTTCATGGTCATTCCAGCCTGTAGCTTTTGCTTTTCCATACCAGATAGATACAAGATTATTTAAAATATCGCGTTTATATCCATCAGGATTACCTTCGCGAATTCTTAGATAACGTCTTAATTTTCCAAGGCTGACTACTCGGTTTCCATAGAGCTCGACAGGTCATGACAATCTTCGCTTTTCCATATTAGTATTGTACTAAATTTCGCTAGGCAATGTAAACTATGGGGGCTTTTAATGATTTACCTCTTGTCTGCCGTAAACTTTGTTATAATCGGTAAGTGAAGACAGGCAAAAATTCTGTTATAATGATTGTGTGAGAACTTTTTTATCCTACCTATCTAAAAATCAATTTCTTGCCGCGATATTTTTTATACTGTTTTTATTTTTTCTATTAAAAATTAAGGGAATTGTAATAGTACTATTTATTTCTTATGTATTAATGGCTTCTCTTTATCCAGCAGTTTTGTTTTTGAAAAAACAAAAAATTCCAAATACTCTTGCGATTTTAATTCCCTATTTAGTTCTTCTTGCGTTTTTTTTGCTTCTCATAATACCTCCTTTGCCTTTTTTGACTTCGCAAATTCAATCGCTTATAAAAGACTTTCCTCAATATTTTGAAAATGCCGCACGTATAATGGGGATTAAAGTAGATTATTCCAGCTTTAACTCTTCAATTTCCGATTCTTTATCGGGAATTGGAAAAAATATTTTCTCAATAACAGGGACAGCCATTAACATCGTTTTTTCCGCTCTTACTGTATTTGTTATAAGTTTTTATCTTCTTTTATATAGAGACAGTTTTAAACTTTCCATAGTTAAAGTTTTCCCAAAAGAAAAAAGAGAAAAAGTCGAAGATGTTTTATATAAAATAGAAAAAAAACTGGGAGCATGGGCTAGGGGACAAGTCGTTTTATCACTTATTATTGGGGTTTTTACCTGGGTGGTTTTAACGCTGCTTCAAATGGATTTTGCTCTTCCATTGGCAGTGGCAGCTGGAATTCTTGAAATAATACCAACGGCTGGTCCAATTTTGGCTTCTATTCCCGCAATAATTGTCGCTCTAACAGTATCTCCAACGCTTGCTCTTGTTGTTGCCATCTCCTATTTTATTATTCAGATAATTGAGAATAACATCCTTGTTCCAAAAATTATGGAAAGGTCTGTTGGACTTAATCCTGTTGTTGTAATATTAGCAATTTTAGTTGGCGGAACCCTAATGGGAGTTGTAGGAGCTCTTCTTGCTATACCCTTTTTATCGGCTCTGATAATAATTTTAGTTTCTGCAGAAGACGAATAACCTTAGAGCCTGCTTTCATCTACAATTTCTCCATCAATAATCTGGCTTTTGTCAAATTCGGACAGATGCGATTTTCTCTTAGGCTGCTGATTGTTGCCCATTTTTCTCAAAAGATAGAAGAGGATCAGAGACACCAAAGATAAAAGTATCTTTTTTGATTATAATAAACTGAATCATCAGCGTAGCTTACCCAGAATTTCTCTTATGTCTATGGGTAGTTTAACAGATTTAGTATGCCGGTTGCAAAAGAATAAGCTAACTTCCCTTATTCATAAACCCACCTTCATCTCTTTCTCTCAAGCCTCAAAAATGGTAGAATTGAATGAGATGAATAGAGTAGAGTAAGATTATAAATTATGTTTACCACAGAACAGGAATTTAATAAAGAGGTTGTAAATTTTTTGAGAAAAAAGATTACAGAAGAAGGACTAGCAAGCATACGGGTAGTAGGAGGATATGATTCAGGCGCCTCGGATAATTATCTTTTGAGAGATTTCACTTTCAATAAAACAGATAATAGTTGGTATTTGTATGGAGGATTTCAGGAAATAGACGTTATTTTATACAAGGAGACAATTCCACGAGAACAACTTTTGGGTTCATTTGTGAAATCAACAGGTGTAGGAGTAAGGGGAAATATTATTGTTCCATCTGTAATCATCGAGCTTAAAAAGGCTTCTCGAAGGAAAACTAGCAAACTTTCCAGCTTCCCAAGCCATGACGCCATAGCTACCAATGTAATAGCTGGTGATGTCAAAAAACTCTTTCCTAGAGTGAAAGCAATGTTTCTTTTTGATAATTTTGAAGGAGTACCCTCAACTTTTAAGAATATTTCATTTAATCGTATGCTATACAACTTTGATGGTATATATCTTGATTGGAAAAATGATAAAGAAAGAATCTGGAAAGTTATAAAAGGATGTTTAGTTTAAGGAGTTTTAATAAACAAGAATGACTAAGAGTAATGAAACTATGAAAAAAGAAATTGATAGTAGAAAACAAATAGCTGTTTTTAAAGGGAGAAGGATCAGGAGACTGTGGGATGCAAAAACGGAAAAATGGTATTTTTCAGTCGTTGATGTCGTGGCAGCTTTAACTGATAGTGTGAACCCTCAAGTATACTGGCGTGTCCTTAAAAAAAGGCTTACTGATGAGGGATCAAGAGAAACCGTTACAAAATGTAACGGTTTAAAAATGCAGGCTAGCGATGGCAAGATGCGTCTTACCGATGTTGCGGACACAGAGACCATGTTTCGAATTATTCAATCAATTCCTTCACCAAAAGCCGAGCCGTTCAAGTTATGGCTTGCCCGCGTGGGTTACGAACGAATAGAAGAAGCCGAAGATCCGGAAAAAGCTATCAATCGGGCAATGCAGACTTACCTTAAAAAAGGTTATTCGCGGGAGTGGATCAATCAACGGCTAAAAAGCATCGAAATTAGAAAAGTCCTGACTGATGAGTGGGAAGAAAGAGGCGTCAAAAAAGGCGACGAATTTGCGATTCTAACTGATGAGATTACCTTTGCCTGGGCGGGCTTGACCACTAAACAATATAAACGCTATAAAGGGTTAAAAATGCAAAGCCTAAGAGATAATATGACTAATTTGGAACTGGTTTTAAATATGTTAGCCGAAGTTAGCACAACCGAAATTTCACAAAAAGAGAAACCTGATACTTTTAACAAAAACAGGAGAGTTGCCCGAAGGGGTGGTGGTGTTGCGCTGGTGGCAAGGAAGAAAGTAGAAAAAGAGACCGGCAAGAAAGTTGTAATCAGATCTAACTATTTGCCTAAGAAATTAAAATAATTCCGCAAAAAAGTATTATTGCAGTTTTTTGAGGATTTCTCCCAACTTTTTTATTTCCTCTCCGTACCTTCCCCAGTCTCCCTCCCGTTGTGCGCGGATGGCAGTTTCATAGCTTTCATTAGCTTGTTTCAGGAGCCCTTCCTTAGTCGTGTCAGTAGAAACAGGTGCAACAGATGTTTCTCCGGATGGTTTGGTTTGCCCCTCCGGAGTACCGAATATTTTAGCAAGGCCGGCTTCCAACGTATTTTCCATGGCAATTTTGTTTTCGTAGGCGACGATCACGCGCTTGAGTTCCGGAATTTTTCCTGTTGCCGCTTTAAGATAAAGAGGCCGGACATAGACCAAAGACTCCTCTATTGGAATGACCAGGAGTGAGCCTTGAATTACCTGAGAACCGCCTTGATCCCACAAAGAAATCTGTCTACTCACCTCTGCATCCTGATTGATTCTGCCAATAATCTGTTTGGGTCCGAATACCAGCTTATCTTTGGGAAAGCGGTAAACTACAAGCTTGCCGTATTCCTGTCCGTCGTTTCTGGCAACCATCCAGGCAGAGAGATTATCTTTAGCCCTGGGAGTGAATGGCAGCATCAGGATAAACTCTTCCTTCTTTTCACCAGGAAGTTTCATAATCAGGTGCCGTGGATTCATTGTTGGAGTCTCATTTTCTGTTTGCGCTGCGTTTCCCGAAGCAATAGCGGGTATTTCCCACTGATCCTCTTTGTTATAGAAAATTTGCGGGTCATCCATATGGTAAGTAGTGTAGATTGCAGTTTGCAAAGTAAAGATATCCTCTGGGTAACGAAGGTGAGAAATCAAACCCTTGGGCATTTCCTCAATTTTTCGAAAAGTTTTGGGGAATATCTTAGTGTAGGTTTTGATAATTGGATCATCCAAATCGGCTTGATAAAATTTGATTGTCCCATCATAAGCGTCTACCACTGCCTTTACTGAATTTCTAATATAGTTAACCTTATCCCCATTTAATGGCAGCGGTTGAGAATATGGATAACGGTCGGTTGATGTATAGGCATCAAGTATCCAATACATTTTGCCTTCAGCGATTACAAGATATGGATCACGGTCAAAGGTAAGAAACGGAGCAATTTTACTAACTCTTTCTTTTATATTACGGTAATAAAGGATACGGCTTTCCTTTGTAATATCACCGGATAGAAATAATTTGAGAGAACCAAAACGTAGCGCATACAACAGACGCCGCACAGGAGAATTGATTTCAACGCCGCCTTTTCCTGAATAGTTGCTATAGACATTCTCTTCACCTTTGGGGTAATCGAATTCTTTGGATTTCGTTTTGACTATGACATACTCATTAGGGATTTCCCCGTAGTAAACTTCCGGCCTTGTGACCTCAAGTTCTTTAACTTCGGATTTTGGAGGTAAATCTTTGACAAAGAGCACCGGTAACCCTTCCGGAGTAACCTGATTGACCGGACCGGCAGCAATACCATAGCCGTGAGTAAATGTAAGCCGCTCATTAATCCAGTTTTTATTAGGTAGACTGTCGGAAGCCAATTCTCTGGGAGAAAGCATAATTTGGCGAAGCTCATTGTTGATTGTATAGCGGTCATTATCAACAGAAGAAAACTCGTAGTAGGTTCTGATTTCCTGGATTTGCGAAAAAGTGGACAGAAGCGGCTCTCTGTCCCAAAGCCTCACATTCTTAATTGTGAGATTGTTTGATGCAATGTCAGAGGCTGTAATTGATTTACTCGCTGCTATTTCCCGCTCTTCCACGCGATCAAGACCATACGCCTTGCGGCTGGCCGCAATGTTGTGTTTGATAAAAGGAGTTTCTTTGGTGAGCTCATTGGGCGAAACGACCAGTTTTTGAAAGATTGAGGGAATAATTGAAGACGCAAGCCCTACTATTACAGTCAAAAAAATTGCTCCGAAAAGAGGAGTTATTTTTCCTGAAATCCCGTAAAATAGCGCTAAAATAGCAGCCAAACCATAAACAAAAACAGATACTTGAAGGATTGGTACCATGATATTGGCATCGGTGAAGGCTGCGCCAAATACCGGACCGCTTTGAGCAGTAAGCAAATTATAGAGGGAAAGATGCGTACCTATGGCAATAGTAGTCAAAAAGAGAAATAGGAGGATGCCGATATGCAGTCTGGCCTTCGGATCAGAAATTGGATTTTTTGCCGATTTTGGAATCAGACCTGCCCTGAGCTTGTCGAATGGGCCTTTAGGTTGTCCTGTCAATTTGGAGAGGTCAAATTTACCCAAGATGCTTGATAAATTGAGGCTGCCCCGCAGAACGTAGATTGCGCCGCAACTAATAAGTGATACCAGAATAACGATTTTTATAAGGCCAAGTGCTAAAGAGAAAAGGGGGAGAGAAAACACATAAAAAGATATGTCCTGGCCAAATATTGGATCTTTTTGATCAAATGGTACGCTTGATAGGAACTTTAAAACGTCGTGCCAACTGCTTGAGGCGAGAAGACCGATAAAAAGGGCAATAACACAGCTTAAAATAATGCCGAGCTTTCCAATGATTCTGCTATTTAAGCTAATTGGTTGATTGGCACCGATGAGTTCCGCAGGGATACTTGCCATCCAGGGTATTTTTGAACGCACGGCAAAAAATAGGTTTGTAAGAAGAAAAGCTGCCGCAATAATTCCTGCTGCGGCTCCTACAATGATTTTAGCGCTGAGGGATTTGACAAAAACTTCGGTAAGTCCTACTTCCTGGTACCACCACCAGTCTGTAATCAAGGAAACAATGCTTGAGAAAAAAATAAAAGTGACAAAGGATATGCCTAAAAATGCCCAGGAAAAAAATTTAGTGATGTTCATAAAAAAACCAGCCAATTTTGTCTTGGCCGGTTATAATTGATGATGTTTCGCGGCTCTAAGACACATGTTTTTGACCACTCGTCTTATTGCTCCGCATCACCCAAGGCGATATTAGACTATCGTTTAGCATAGCACATTCTAAACGAGCTTGCTATATTCAATCTATTTTCTTTTAAGCTTTCTGATTATACTTGCTCTTATTTCTGCATCAACTAAGCTGTGATGAAGAACAGGCAATATGGAGGCAATAACGATAAGCCCGACGATTGGCAAAAGGTATTTGTCAACATCCGGAATTAGACTTCCTAGGTAATATCCTGCCAAAGTTACCCCAATTGCCCAAAGCACTCCGCCAACTAAATTAAAAGTTAGGAATTTTTTGTAATCCATTTTCCCGGCCCCTGCAACAACCGGGGCAAAGGCGCGAATGACCGGAATGAACCTTGCCAAAATTATAGTTTTGCCTCCATGTTTGTCGTAAAAGTTTTGAGCACGTTCTAAATGTTTTTTATGAAAGAAGATGGAATTCTCTTTTGTAAAAATCTTAGGTCCCAGTTTTGCTCCAATCAGGTAGCCAATAGTGTCGCCCGCAACTGCGGCCGCAAAGCAGCCGGCAATTAAGATTCTAATGTCAAAAAATCCTTGGGAAGCTAAAAATCCGGCTGTAAAAAGGAGACTATCCCCGGGAAAAAAGAAGCCAATCAGGAGACCCGATTCTAAAAAAACTATTGCAAAAATTCCCAAATATCCTACTGTCTGAACCAATGATACGAGGTCAAAATGCATAAAAGTAAGTATAGCACATTTACGTTTTTATGCTAAGCTCTGAGCGGGATTTTATAAAGAAGTAGCCGACAACTATGGCTGTAACAATTGGCGTAAACCATTCGGGAATATGAAAGCCAAAACTATTTAAAATCATAATCATTCCTAAAAAGAGGATTGAATACATCGCTCCATTTTTTAGATAAACATACTTTTGAATCCTTTCAATATTGTGCATAGTCACCTCTCTGACTACAAAAGCTCCGATGCCATTGCCCAGTAAGATCAGCGGTACGGATAAGGTAAAGGCAAAAGCACCCACTACTCCGTCAATAGAGAAAGTGGCATCAATCACTTCTAAATAGAAGATCTTACTTAAATCCGAGCGGGTCTTACTGCCCGCAAGAAGACTCTTTTCAGCTTTTTCAGCATTCTCCTTAAATCCATGCGTAATAAAAAAGGCAGTTGAGCCGACTACCGCTCCAAAAGCCATCAACGGATTTATTGCAAGAGCAAACCAAACAATTGCCGCTAGGATTATGGAAACAATAGCGTAAAACCAAACCCCAAGAGATTGAATAAACCTCTCGCCCCGCAGCCCGAATGTCTTTGGCTCCAAAAATAGCCAATGAAAAAATAGAAAAATTAAAAATGTTCCTCCTCCGATAAGCAGAATCGGGGCTGATAATTCTACTGCTTCCTGTACTCTTGGGTCAGAACTAAAAGCGGCTGTAACTACGCCCATAGGCCCAAGGGATGGGTTGGTAATCCAAACGATGGCAAAAGGCAACAAGCCTCTCAACAAAAAAACAGCAATCAAAAGCCCCCAAATTAAAAACCACCGCCTGGCCCTCTCGGACATGGTTGATAAAACCTGAGCATTAATAACGGCATTATCTATAGAAGAAACCGTCTCAAACAATACCAATCCAAAAACTATTAAGATGATCGAAAAAACATCCATGATGTCATTATATAGTATGGTAGTAGATAAATGAAGCTTTTCGGGTCAATTTTGATAGACATTTATCGACCGATTGCAGTTTTGGTCAAATTCTGCTAAAATTGTCATTCATTATGGAGCAAAAAAGTAAACCAAGCACGCCTGAAGAAAGAGCATCAGCTATTGCAGATCTTTTTCGTGATGAGTTAAAAAAAATATCTGATAAATTGGAAAAGGCAAGAGCTCTGAATATAGACGTTGAAACCAGGGGAGACGTCAGAAGAAAACCTCAAGAGATACTGCACTTGAAAGAGAGAGAAACCGAGTTGGTTCATGATCGTGGCTTTGTTTTAGGAGTTCTTGCTAATACGCCTACACAAACCTCTGGAATTGGAGATTTTTTCGCGGGAAAATTAGATGAGATTGATCTTGAAATTAAAAGAACAGAAGCTCATCCCAGTGGCGTAATTTTCGATGAAGGACCTATTAGGGGTAAGAAACAAGCGCTACATCATTTATCTACTATCCGGGCAGATATGCTTAGAGCTGGAAATCATGTTCTAGGCGTGCTCGGACAACCGCCTTTGGCCGACAAGAAAAATCCCCAACATAAAACCTAATTAGTTCGACTCCCGTTAGGGTATAAGGTTATGGGATTAGATTACCAAGAGTACGTTTAAACGCCTTCTTAAGATTACTCCTTCCAAAACCGCTTTTGAGAAAAACTTCACGAGCTTTTGCATCATCTTCATTTACGAAGTATTCGTAATGGATAAGCTTTAGTGGTCTTCTATTTACAGTTGAACGGACTTCACCTCGCGCATGACGAGAAAGCCTATCTTTTAGGTCTGTAGTAAAACCGGTATAGAGTTTCTTGTCCTTAAGACTAAGAAGCGTGTAAACATAATATCTTGAGGAACGTCTAACGTTCATTAAATTTTATATATAAAATAATTGGCCAAGTCAGACTTTGGGGAAGTCAGACTTCCCTGCGTCGTCTGCCTCCAATAGGAGTCAGACTCCTTGAGCGGGTGAAGAGAATCGAACTCTCGTGACAACTTTGGAAAAGTTGCGTTCTGCCATTGAACTACACCCGCAAATTAGCAATTAGCTATTGGTCGTTAGTTGCTGATCTTAAAAAGATTTTACCACAGATCACTATTGATTTAAAAGAATCCTATCTCAAAGGAGCGATATGGTTTTGGGCAAAATAATTAATTCCTCCATTTGCAACTACATGACTAATTTCTACCGCCGGACCAAAGACAACTTTTATGTTTCCCCGTGAATCAGGAATCGACCTGATTGGAACAAGCTGCACAAATCTATCTTCATCGTCAATTTTTTTCAAAAAACCTGTTGCTTTTTCCGGAAAACGTAAATCATCTGGATCCCTATGCCTTCCCTGAGGGAGCCACAAAGATGAACCGCCATCTACTATTCTTCGAATCGTACCAGGTTTAAGATTTTGTCCATTTATAATTTCACCGTCTTTGTTATAACGGGGAATTGCAACGATCTCACATCCCAAAGAATTTCCAACTATGTCATAAAAAATGCCTGAAAGATATTGCACGATTTTTCCTTTTGCAAGGCCTCTTTGCACAATAAGAAAAGGTTCCCGTATCTCATCATCCTCCACATCCAACCGGGCATCATAACCTACCCTCATCATCTCAAAAAACTGTCCTATGCTATCTAGAGGACCACCACGAGTATGATTTGCTATGAAAATCGTTGGACCGGATGCTGGAATGTGTTCCTGACCGTCTACTTCTATGGTAAGATCTGCTCCCTGGTAAGTACGGGAAACCTCCCTGGCTATTGAAACTTTTGTCCCTTTCCATGTTTTTACAACCAGCTGTCTAAGCAGCTTATGTCCTTCCGGAGAAAAACCTTTACCTACTCTCCAATCGACAATAAGAGCAATGCCGTAAGCAAGTAAAGCATTTCTTAATAAAATTGGCGGTTTTTGTTCAACGCCAGGTGTTCTTAAGTCTTCTCTCATCGAGCGGATTATAGCAAAAAGAGGTAATTATTCAAAGAAAGTACCAGTAGTAATGGATGGTCTTTTTCAATTAGCTTTGTTTTTCTACAGTCAACATTTTTCTTAATTTTTGTGTTGTATGATAGAATACGGTATCAACAGTTTCTGGGATCATCCCAAGAATTTGCCCAACTCCTAACGCGCTCAGACCAAAAAAAACTCTTAAAACCACAATTCGCCTTTCATGTTCGGTTAAATCAGGTAGCGCAAATTTTACTTCTTGGAGATATTCTTCTTTTTGATCTTCAATTTCCTCAAAGCTATCATCTTCATAGCCTAGCCTCGTATAGTCTCTACTGCCTGCTTCTATTTCATCTATTGAGACTTGATACGGGTGTGGCGTTTGTCCCTTACGTCCTCCCTCCTTACGCAGCCACTCAACTCTAGTAAACCCAACCGCTCTTACCATCAATGACTTTAGTCTTTTTGAGTCAAGATACACTCTTCCAAGTTTACCCCTGTTAGAGTAACCTACAATTTTCAAAATTGCATCTTGTACAATATCTTCGCCATTTTGTGGCTTAACCCCAAATTGAATACCCAAATATCTAATTAAATCTTCCCTCATGTTATCAATGCTTTGGAAAACAAATCCTTGCTCTTCACTTGTTAGTTGGAAAACTGGATTGGATTGGAACTCCTCAGGAAGGTCAGCTGATACTTTATTATTGGGTTTGTCCAAATTCGTAGATACATCAGACTCTTTTGCAGTATTTTGCGGAGTATATCTTCCTGCTAGAACTGCATTTTCGATACTAAGCCTTGCGATTTCCATTTCATCTTCAAAAAACTTCTCAATTAGCTCTTGATAATTATGGTCTTCTTTTCTAAGTTTCCTTACTTCTCTTTCTCTTCTAGGAGAATATACGGGTTCAAGCGATAGCCATTTACCTGAGTTTATTATTCTAATAACTTCTCCAACATCATCTATGTTTGAAACGTGAACAGCAAGCGCTCTGGTTCTTGGAACAGTTAGGTTGCTTCCTTTAGCTGCTTGGGCTACTAATTTTTGTATTTCGTATTTATAAGGAAGGGTCTTTGATATTACGGAAAGATGCATGGGCGTAATTGCTTCAAGCTTATCGCCACTTCTTCTCTCTCTTGCTTCTTTTACAAGATCCGGATCGGCTGTTCTGGCTATACTCAAATTTTGATATACAAGCGCTGCGGAAACATGCCACGACTGGCATTTTTTCTCTACCCATCCTTTTATAGCTTCTACCTCTTCTGGTGTAACACCAATTCTTGAACCGGTCATGGCTTTGATAAATTTGAGCTGGAACGCTTGACTTGCCTTAATTTTTTCATTCCATGGGCTGTATTGCCAGGCTTCTTCAATCCATTCGATAAGTCTTGAAAATCTTACAGCTCTATGGGTAGTTGCTGCAAGTATCCTAAGATCAACTACCTCTTCCCAAGTGCATTTAGGCCTTATTGTTGCAAATACCTCTGTGTTACCAACGTGTTTAAGTGCGGGAACTCGATGAAAACCGTCTATAATGGCAAACTGGCCAAAATCTTCAATTTGTCCTAAAAGGATGGGGGATAATTGTCCAGTCCTTGACTGGGGTCTTAATCTTTGCTCTTCCTCTATTGATTCCGCTAGTTCTCTAACATGAGCAACATCTACGGGAACATCTTGCGTGTAAATCATCGAGATGGGGACATATGCTTCAACGAGCCCCCCCCTCACGTCTATTGACTACGTTTACTTGTTCAAGGAGACTAGTTGTCGGTCTTTGTGCTGGCCTTACTTCCAACATAATTTGGTAATTTTACATCAAAATACCATATGATGCAAACTGAATACTCCGCAATTATCTTGCAAGAGAATTAATCTAATTTTTTAAAGTCTTTATGCGCTATTGGATAGGCGGGGAGCGAACGATTAATCAAGCACCTCTGAATTTGAAAAAAATTTAAGTTGGTCGGGGTGACAGGAATTGGACCTGCTACTTTCCGGTCCCAAACCGGACGTTCTACCGATGAACTACACCCCGGTGCCGCGAGAGAGAGTCGAACTCTCACGCCCTTACGGACAAGGGCTCTTAAGGCCCTCGTGTCTGCCATTCCACCACCGCGGCAAATTAACCATTATATTTTACTTTAAATCCCACCCTTATTCAACCATGAGGAGGCGGCTCGACTCCTAAAGATCTTAATGAATAATCAAGAAGATCTTTCATCTCCTGTCTTCTGTTATCGCTCCCTAAAAGAACCCCAATAATTTTATGTCCTTTATAATCCAAGTAAGTAACCAAGCAAAGTCCTGCCTCGGGCGTATAGCCAGTCTTGACTCCCTTGACTCCCGGATAGCTTGTTAGAAGATTTGTTTCATTTTCAAGAAAGTACGCTTTGTGAGTCTTGGTCTGTGGAATATTATAATCAAAGGTCGAGACAACTTCCGAAAACAATGAGAAATTTAAAACAGCATATCTTGTTATAACAAGAAGATCATAAGCTGTAGCATATTGCTTGCCATCACCCTCAAGTCCGGTTGGGTTTGTAAAATTAGTATCAGAAAGTCCCAAAGTCTTCACTTTATTATTCATGGCTTCTATAAACTTCTTTCGCCCGCCTAGACTCGGCGAGGCTGGCCCGCCCGAAAAATTATTTGCAAGTGTTTCTGCCGCATCATTTCCGGAATGAAGAATAAGACCATAGAGTAATTCTTTAAGTGATAATATTTCGCCTTGCGAAAGACCCATGCTGGCTTCTCCAATCAAATCTTTCTTCGTAACTTTGTATTTATCGTCTTTTTTTTGATTTTCCAAGGCAATTATTGCAGTCATAATCTTGGTAAGCGATGCCATTGGAAGTTTTTCTTTTACATTCTTTTGATAAATCACTTTATTTGTTGTTAAATCATAAATTAAAGAAGCGCGGGCAGAAACTTCCGGTGTTTTTATGCTTCCGGTTGCTTTGCTGTTAAAATCAGGCAGCCAAATATTTAGAGTCGAAACCTGTCTATTTTTAAAAAGAGTAAGAAAATTGGGCAGGGGAGAGTCTATAGAAAAATCTTGTTTTACGAAGAAAAATTTAAAACTTAGAACAAATAATAGGAGCAGTGCAAACAAATAAATAAGAAAAACTTTCTTCACAATATTTAATTTTACCAAAATAAAGCCGCGTCTTCAAAAAATAGGAGGTGATTTTTGTGAATTCGCGGATAAATGCAGGCAAATACCCATTTAGTCCTTATAACTTCAAACTTTTTATATAAGAGCGCCGTGCTTTAAAATAAATTGCGCCGTTGTGCTTGACAAGAAAAGCTTTCTTAGCTCTTTAAGAGTAAAAAAATCCAACAATTGTCCTTCTGCGCGTTTTATTTTATTTACATTATCATCTGTTAGCCTGGCGTGATAACAAGATTCCGACACAAACTCAACTTTTTCAATTTTTATACCCGTTTCTTTTTCTACTTTTCTCGCCATTGCGTTTTCAAAAGATTCTCTGTTTTCTTTAATTCCGCCGATAAAACACCATGCATGCTTTTCTTCATCCATTGGGCTGCTTTTTTTATACATAAGAAGCGCTTTGCCTTTATATGTTAGGAGAATTGAGGCAGGGGAAATTTTATCATCCATAAATACATTATAGTCTTATTTGGAACCAAAATGGTAAGGAGAATAGAAGAAATTAAATGCTCTTGTATTAAAAATATAGAAATTGGTTTTAATTTATTCTGTTTATTTTCGCGGCCATAATAAAATCATTCTCTGAAAGGCCTCCAACCGCATGGGTAAACAAATCAAGCGCAACCTTATTATAAACAATGTTAATGTCTGGATGGTGACCTTCGCTTTCCGCTAAATCTGCAATTTTATTGACAAAAACCATCGCCTCTTTAAAATTTTTGAACTTAAATTGCTTAACAAGCTTATGTGTTCCATCCCTAACAATAATCCACTCACCGTTGTCATGCTGAGCTTGCCGAATGAGTTTTAGCATCTCATCCTCTTCTTCATCTGAGAAGGGAGGCGTTCCTCCTTCGCACGGAACACAGTGTTTCTTGGTTAAATCTGCATTCACAGTGATATCTTATCACACACTGTCCAAAGACCTTTTTTACTGTCCCGCGCTTCTTTTATTTAAACGTTTGTAGAT